>JBHLOP010000101.1:0-6702 GCA_048940375.1 Promethearchaeota archaeon
TCTCCATTTTGTTTTTATTTTGGAATTCAATTTTTAAGCTAATTGTCAAGAAGTAATATATAAACTCTTACATTTCACGCAGGCTTAATAATTCAAACACATTCTAAACACTTTACTTTTACTAAGCAAGAAAGCACCGCAGTTTCAGCATGGTGATGAATTGCGGTAGTAAGTGTTCACTTTCATCATAGGCATTGAGGGTCCCCTAATAGTTATATTGGTGGTATGCCTCACTGCTTCAGCGTGAGGTAGTTCACATAATTAATTATTGACTTATACTAAGCATACATTGAGAATACAAAAAATATTACAATTATCTAACTAAAATGTGGCATCTAAAGCCATTGTAGCCACTCCTAACTCCAGTGAATCGTGAATTAAATGAGTTTGTGATATTTTTTTGAGCGCGTTTTTTGTGAGACCCAATGGTATCCCAGGAGCTGCAATAAATGTAGTTTCTGTTATCATATCTTCAGAAATAATGTCTGGAACTGGAGTTGCATCAACTATCAAATTTGAATACCACATTCCCTCTTTAACTGAGTGAACAATATGAATGCGGTCCTTAAACTTACGTTTGGCATATCTAATTTTTACTTCATCAATGTCGTGAAGAACTACGTTGGCACCTCTATCAAGTAATTCAATCGTTGCCGCTTGTCCTACAGGACCATATCCTATGACAAAAACAGTTTTTCCTTTTATTCCCTTCACTAAGAGATCTAATGCTGCGACATAAGCCTTTCCAGTACAAACAGAGTTATCTGAAGCATAGCGGGTTTTAAGGTTAACAGCAATAAAAAAATCGTCATCTGCAGCGAATATAACATCTGCTTGTCCAGATATCGCTTCAGCAAATCCTCCTACATCAGTTTTTTTGGTAATATAGGCATTCATTCCGATATGAGTTAATATAGATAAAACTGCTTCCGCAAAACCAGGTATTATACCTTCTCCCGTTGTTGTCGGTATTATAGCTGAAGTTGTTTTGTTTAAGATTGTTTTAATGTCATCCTCAATATGTAGAGTATGTTTTGCTATGCCGAACAAAGAGGCTCCAGTTTTTCTTATCAACTTTTTGTCATAGTCCTGTATATTCTTAGGAATTTTTTTCACATGTTCAGGCGTAAGGCGAGTCATTTCAGCCACTCAATTTGGTCTTTGATCAACATATTTTGTAAGTTTTAATTCCGACATGATCTCTTCAATCACAATATCCATTTTCATTTTCGCCTTTTCGAGAGAGTTTTCTCTGACAATCAGTGTTGCAATGCGATTTTTGATATTATTACTGAAAAAGTTCGTGATAGCCTCATCTGCACCGAAAAAGTTTAGTTCTTGTGTTAAATTCTTAGCATCTTTAAGTATATGTTCACCTTGAACCTTTAATGAATGATCACGAATAACGACATGCTGAAAGACGACACCTTTTTCAATATCAACTTTCTTTAATGGTAGCCTATTCTCCAGAAACATTTCTACAATTTCTTGGACAATATTTATTCCAGTAGAATGAAACACAACTGTAGGCGTTTGACTTGGTAAACGTGCGTTTACTTCGTTAGTTTTCACAAAATTTGAGTCTGTAACTATGCTTTGTATGTCAGTTAGTCCATTTAGGTTTAGACCTTTGGCAATTTTAAGACTAATCTCAACAAATTTAGTTTTAATACGATTTTTAACTGAGGTAGGTGCTGTTACTCTCTTGCACCCGTAGAGTTCATCAAATTCTAAATCTGTAATTTGGAATGGTATAGGGTTTCCGTTTATTGCAAGGACTTCTAAAGAGATAGCAGAGCCTTGAATGAATTCTTCTACAATGATTTCTTGGTCAACTTTCTCAACGTCATTTATCACGTAAGGTAATTGTGAGGATGTGGACACCTTACGGATACTAGTGCTTCCACTCAAACGAGCGGGTTTGACTATTACAGGAAATGTGACATTAGGCCAAGGTTTTGGGACATCAACATTTTGACTTGTCAGAAAATTTTTGGATCGATTTTTATTAGAAGTTATCCAAAAAGCGTCATTATCTTGTAAGAAGGGAACTCCAAGTCTTTTACACGTTTTTTCTAGAAAAACTAGGGTTTTTAAGTTTTCTGTAGTTGGTAACACTGCGTCCACTGTTTTACAGATTTTTGTAAAGAAATCTTCTTGTTCCATAACATCAAAGATGAAATTCTCGTCAACAATCGTAGACGCAGGAGTATTAGGTTCTCTATCAATCAGTAATGTAGTTATATTTGCTTTTCTGGCAAGATACGCAGCTTCAAGTCCTTGTAAGCGGCCACCTATCAAGGCTAATCTCAAAATAACGTCCTCAAGATAATTGTCTTTGATGGATAAATTCTAAATATTGATTTCTAGATGCCAGTTTTAACCCTATGTTGTCTAAATATGGTTTAATAGTTTGAATGCTTCTAAATCCTTGATTAATTCCCAGATTGGCTGCTGCAACACCTAATAATCCTGATCTTTGTGGGATCAGGGAGGTGATCACATTAGCCCCTGCCAATAAACGTAATTGAAGCCCCTTTAATCCATCGATATCAAAGGAAGCGGGTATAAGTTTGTCTGGGTGAATCAAGCGCAAAAGGGCAATCGATTTCATTTCATCTAAGATTGGAGGCGAGAGATTCGATTCCATTGGAGTCTCTTGTTGAGGAACAAATCCCATTACACGTGCTTGATCTACATTAATTTCCTTCATAGTGAAGAATGAATTGATTCGATCTTCTTCTGTTTCTCCTACACCCAGAAGAACACCATCTTCTATTAACAAGCCCATTTTTTTAGCAACAATTTTTAATGTCATCCTTTCGTCATAATCTTGATTAATACGCAATTTTGCGAAAAGTGCACGATTGTGTGTTTCTTGATAAAGTGCATACCATTCTGCAATTTCAGCAATTTTCCTTAATACATGTTTAGGGAGAACTCCAGGAGAGACCATTAGCGGTAATTCTGTAGCCTCTCTCACAGAAGATAAAACAGAAAGTAAACCCGAATAATTTGGTTTAAAAAAAAGAGGATCCTCTCCTGATGTCATATCAATTAAATGTACACCAGACTCTTTCAATTTTTCTGCTTGACTAATAATTTCTTCGGGAGTTTTTCTGTAGCGTGGACATTTAGAATTTGGCTTCCTAAAAAAGCAGAAATTACAGGTGTTTTTACAGTATGTTGTAAAATAAATAAATCCATAAATAAATACTATATTTTCAAAATATCGTATACGGACTTCATTCGCTGCAGAAAACAATGCAAAGATGTCATTCGGATGGCTTGTTTTTAGTAAATATAGAGCATTTCGTCTATTCAATTTTTTACCGTTTAATACTTGTCTTAAAATTTCATAGATCTTTGGGTCTTTTGGACTTGACTCAATAGAGCTGAAAAAATTTTCCATTTGAAGCCATCCTAAAATAGGGAAGAAGACAATATATTTTTCTAGACTTTTGTTAAATGATACTTAAAAAGTAATTACTAGTGATTGCCAGAAAAGGGTGCTTTCACAGCTTATATATGCGTCTTGTGTTTTCTGATAAGATTAACTTCGCGAATTTGTAAGCTTCATCTTCATTGATGGCCCCAAATTCGATAAATTCTGATAATACACGAGCTAATGCCTTTTTCGCAATTTTTGCTCCTAACCAATAAAGTTCAGGTGTATTAAATGCATCGCTTCCAATCATAACTTTTGTTAAGGGAGCAAATTCCAAAGCTCTCATCAAATTCGTTATAGATCCAGCGCTAGTAAATGGGAACATCACTGATAATTCGAGATAGACGTTAGGAAGTATATTCAGCAGATTTGAAGCCTCAGATACATAGGGAAACCCTGCATGTGCTAAGATAATCTTTGCATGTCTTATTTTTTTGTCTCTTAAGAAATTAAATAGGCAAATTGGATTACATTGGTCCACTAGCGTATCTACATCGCCAATACCAGTATGAAACTGAAAGGGAAGATCTAATTCGATGCATTTCTCAACTGTACGCCATATAAGAAAATCACGAAGATTTTTTAGTCCCCATCGCTCAACTTCTGGAGATTTATCCTGACGATATTTGATAAAATCGTTTTTAGCATCAGACTCATCTGGATTTCTTATGTTTAGTCCCGTACGATATGCAATAATCGATTTAAATCCGCGAGAATTGTATTTAGTAATTGCTGTATTCATTTCATTATCATAGTTTACAAGAAATTCATCAAAATCTGAAGAAACAAGAAGTGCATTCTTAATTAAATTTTCAATTCGACTAAATCTAACAACTTTAATAGGTACTAATTGTTCAAATTCTGACCATTCTATTGTTTGAAGAGGTTTATCAACAGCGATCTCAGAAAACCCATCATCGATAACCAGCGCTTCAAGGCGTGCATCTGCAAATAACTCGATTAAGTAATTTTTGAAATCTGCTGCTTTTTGATTTCTTATATTTATTATAGTAACTAAATCATCAGCACAATTAAAAAATTGTGCAAGTTCATGTAACATCTGTCTGTAAAAAAGAGCATGTTTCGAATGGTATTGGAGTTCCTGTAGAGTCTGTGCGATTTTATATTTTTGGTCAAGTTCAACTTTTTCCTTGTTTGAAGCCTTTTTATAATCTTCAAGAATCGAAGACGGGATTAGAAAATCTGGGTAAAAAGATCCAAAATTTATGTCTTTGGCGAAATTTTCTGCAGTGAGAGTCTTGCTTATGTCTTCTCTAAAAACATGACAGTGTGTATCAATAACAGGATATTCTGATAAATCCAGCAAAAGAAAACCTCTTGTTGTTAAGTAAAAAACATTACAAGTATATTCTTTTTAAAAAACATTCGGTTAATGAGTATTTCACCTTTAAGAAGCATAATTTCTGCTGTTAATTAACGAAAAAGAATTGAAAATGAATAAAAAAACTCTTAAACTATTGTATTTCATTCTTTAAAGTCTTCATCATTGTATTTTTAGCACTATGAAAAACTATCGATGATTTCATCTGTAGATTTTATTTGTGCGTTATAGATATCCTCAAGATACTTTAGACCTTGTTCGTGTTCTTCTTTAGTAAACGTTCCAGTTCCATCAGATGCAATTACGATTTTATATCCTCTAAAGAATGCATCTGCTGCAGTATGGCGGTCACATATATTGGTATGCATTCCAGTTATGATTACAGTATCGGAATGCAGATCTCGTAATAATAAATCGAGTCCGGTCTCAAAAAATCCGCTATATGTCCTCTTTTCAATAATATAATCCTTTGGCGTCGGATCAAGTTCAGGAATGACTTCTGCACCATTTGAACCTTTCAATGCATGTGAACCCCATTTTTTTAATTCACTGTCACACGGAAGGTGTGCATCATTGCAGAAAATCACTGGTATATCGAGTTCTCTTGCAGCATTAAGTAATTTCTGTATCGAAGGTATAATCTCTTGAGCAGTATCACATTTTAATTCACCAGTTACAAAATCGTTTAGCATGTCTATGACTAAAACGGCAGATTTCATTTCTATTTGAAAACCTCCTTTTCATTTAGAGAAGTAAATGTTATTATATGTTATTAGCTGCACCGCTAGAGGCAAAAAATGGTAAAAAAAAGAATAATATGGCAAAAAATACCGCAACCAATGTACGCATTAAATATAAATATATAACTCTTATCACGGTAAGCAAACCAATTTAGTTGTATTTCCTTGAGTGGAAAACTATGAGACGATTCAATTATTGTGATGAAAAGGAAATCCTTGATGGACGAGCAACTGATGCGTATTTTTTGAGGACTTTTGAAGTTCTTAAGGCTAAAAGTATTGACAAGAGGGTAGTTATGGAAGCTATGATTAAGAGCTTTCCTGATAAAGACTATAACTTTGGTATCTTTTCTGGAATTCAAGAAGTCATTAATTTGTTAAGTTATGTTGCTGAGAATGTAGCGGAATCGAACTCTTTAAATGTCTGGGCAATGCAAGATGGCGAAATATTCTTTCCAAATGAGCCTGTTCTTCGAATTGAAGGTAGATATACTGACTTCGGTATATATGAAACTGCTATTTTAGGTTTCATTTCTTATGCTTCGGGTATCGCAACAAAAGCTGTTAGGTCTCGAATTGTCGCTAAAGACAAACTTGTTTTTAGTTTCGGGACAAGGAGACTTCATCCTAGTGTAGCACCAGTAATAGAACGCGCTTGTTATACTGGCGGATTTGATGCTGTGTCTAGTATTATTGGAGCAGAATATATAGGCAAGAAAGCAGTCGGGACTATGCCACATGCACTAATGTTACTTTTTGGTAGTTCAGCAGATGCATTTCATGCTTTTAATGAGGTTTTACCAAAGGACGTCCCAAGAATTGCTCTCGTTGATACATTTGGATCCCCAAAGGAAGAAACATTACTTGCTCTCGAATGTATGGGTCAAAACCTTTATGGCGTACGGGTTGATAGTGGAAATCTACTCAAAGTGGGAAAGGAATTGCGCTGGGAGTTGAATATTCGAGAAAGAGAAGATGTAAAATTATTTGCGAGTGGTGGATTAGACGAGTATCAAGTTAAAAGACTTGCAGAGGTATACGATGGATTTGGTATCGGCACAAAAGTAGCCAATGCTCCTGTTATGGATTTTGCATTGAAAATTGTAGAAGTAGATGGAAAACCGAGAGCAAAAGTGGGGAATTATAGTGGAGCGAAGGATGTTTATCGATTG
>JBHLOP010000102.1:0-2205 GCA_048940375.1 Promethearchaeota archaeon
TCCTTTGTCATGAATTGTATAAGTCATCGGGGCGCCTACTCTTGCTCGCTTTTCTTTTTGTTCGTGATCAAATGCACGCCATTCAGGCCCTGTATCCATGATTTTATCACGAATGACCAAACCACACTCTATACAAATCACTTCAGCTCTTTCATAATCCTTTATCAGTTTATGATTTCCGCAATCGGGGCAGCAACTAGAAGAAACAAGAAGATCACTTTCATCCTTGTCCGATAAGTGAATAGATAAACACCTCCAGGGGATGTTAACTTATTTTTTCACTTATTTCGTTTGCGCTTTCCTCTGCTATGCATATATAGATCTGAGGATAAAATTTCTTCTACTTTTGAGGGATTAGAAACTGTGATAGATAGATAAGGTTGTTTTACTGGACCAAAGACATCTACCACTGATCCAATAATTTTCTTGTCCTTAGTACATACCCTCGTTTGTAATTTTGGAATAAAATTAGGATTACCTTGAGCAATAAGTTTACCATGAGGCGAAATATGTAAGATTGTTCCAATATGTTTCAAAAAGTCTCCTCCAGACCGGAAACTTTGCAAAGAGAAGCGCGCACGAAAAGTGAAAACCGGTATATAAACTTTTTGGGTTTTTAAAGTTTACGATTAGTGTAGGAGTCGGAATTTATAAAGGTTCCTTTTATATCTCTACTCTAACTAAGAATACATTTAAACTTCAGGAAGAATGAATGGTCAATTATTTCAATATGATGGCGAAAATGATGAATGACCGGCTCGTGTTAACAAAGGAAACTGTAAAAAATCACTACATATTAATTATTGGATTCAGTCTAGCGTTTATACTACGCCTCTTCGTTGCTGCTATTGGAGGAAGTCGTCACTGGGATTTTCGTGATTTAACTGCCACAGGGCAGTTACTTCTTGAGGGTAACGTACCATACAGAGATATTCCTGTCGGAAAAACGGATTATCCGCCTCTTATCTCATATACAATGATGGTCACGGTATTTCTCTGTGGAAATATTGTATTCCTATACAAACTCCCTTTTATCATTTGTGATCTCTTAATAGGTTATGTTCTCTACGTTTTTACAAAACAGTGGCAAGTGGGTAGTAATGGTATTTCTCGTCGGAGTTATATGATAACGCTCCTTTATTGGTTCTTGCCGTATCCGATATTTGAGTCAAGCTTCGTCGGACGTTTTGATTCAATACCAACTCTATTTCTTCTGCTTACAATTTATTTTCTTCATAAGGAACATCACAATTATGCAGGGTTATGTTGGGGCGTAGGAATCATGTATAAATGGTTTCCTGTGATCGTTGCACCTATAGTCTTCTTATACTTCTTCAAGATTAATAAAATGAAAGATCTTGCACGATTTCTTTTTATAACATGTGCTTTATGTTTCTTAATTTCTCTGCCCTTTCTTATTCTCGCACCAAATCAATATATCTCAACATATCTATTTCATCTCACCGGTAGGGAGATTTCAACAGATTTAGCGATTTACTCTCTCTATAGCTATCTTACTAATGATTATTCTATGATTGTAAGAATTATTAGCACAACTATTCAAATAGTTGTGCTTTTAGGTTTGCTTGTGAAATTTTCTCTAGCAAAAAAAGTCTTTGAGACGCCTTACATTCTAATTATACTTAGTGGCTTATTTCTGAATGCATTTGTGCTTTTTAATAGGATAATCAATCCTCAATATTTCTTCTGGTACTTTCCGCTTCTCCTCTTCTTACTTTTTCTTCAAAAGAATGCAAAAAGACAACTTTTTCTTGCAGTATTTCTGATAATAAATCTCGATGTTATTGCTTTCTCTCAATACTGGATGCAATGGGGGTATCGTAGAACGATCTTAACCATCCCACTCCCTTTCGATTCTATGATTCTTTATGTTGTAACTTTTCATGTGTTATCTTATATTCTTTTTATCTACCTTCTTAAATTCTATACGATGAACCATATTTCTTTTTCTGATTAGATAAAAGATTGAGATAGACAAAACTGAAATCTCCTCTTAAAACCAGAGATAGCTAAATCATTGAAAAGAAAAATTGACGCCGGGGGAGGGATTTGAACCCTCGCGTTCACAATGGAACACTGACTTTCTTCCGTTTGACTCAAGGCCAGCGCCTTTAGACCACAAAATTAGTCCGGGCTTGGCTACCCCGGCTTTATAAATTAAGTCATTTGTAAGAAATATCTCAT
>JBHLOP010000102.1:2305-6659 GCA_048940375.1 Promethearchaeota archaeon
GGTATAGATGCCGACGGAACTCCAAGTTTGTTTGTTCTTGATCCCGCTGGCTCCGTACTTGATGATAAGTTCGCGTGTGCAGGAACTGGTGCTTCAATTGCGATTGGTGTCCTTGAAAGTGGTTATCAAGACGATATGTCAGCAGAGGAAGGAAAGAAACTAGTTCTTAGTGCTATGAAATCCGCAATCGCGAGAGATGCTGCTAGTGGCGATGGTTGTGATCTGCTGGTAATAACAAAGGATGGCACAGAAGAAACGTTCATGCAAGTCTCACAAATTGAACAAATGTCTCAGTAAACAAATTTTAATTATTTTATTATCATTTTATACTGTGCCAACATTTTTACTATCAGTTTTTTCAATCAAGAAATGGATTTATTGAGTTAAGTTTGAATATTCGAATTATAAATTCCTTTATTTGTCAAAATATGAAGTTTTTCTGGAGTGGTAAAATGTCAGTAGAAACCTTATGGAGAGATTACTGGGAGAATGTAACCTCTTGTTTCAATAATGAAATAGCGACTCCATTAAATGTTGAGCCTGTAACTTTAAAAGAATTTAAGCCTATATCACTAAAGAAAATCGCACGTGAACTTTATGATGCGTGTAAGAATCACCAAGATAAACTAGAAACCATTATTTATCTCTGCACAAAAGCCAAATTCTCTCAAAGTGTATTGAGATATGTAAGTAGGGTTCCATGGGGCTATGTTGTTACATATGGTCAAATTGCAAAAACAACTGAAAGTCCAAAAGCTGTACGAGCAGTTGGTAATATTATGAGACGAAATCCATTTCCATTTATTGTCCCATGTCATCGTGTAGTTCGTAATGATGGATCTTTAGGCGGATTCATGGGTGGATTTCAAAATAGCACTAAGGTAAAGGAAAAACTACTTGAGATGGAAGGCATTATACCTGAGAATAGGCGCATTAACTTAGAGAAATATGGCTTTAATGGATTGATTTGAGAATAAGGAGGGACAAATTGCAGCCGTACAAAATATTCACTGATCGTTTAGAGAAAGGCGAACTTAAGATAGATTGTATCGTATTAGAACTTGAGAACGCATTGTTTTTGGTATTCTCCGAAAAAGGTTATCGTGTTTCTACAATGGCTGGAGGTGTTCCTTCACCGTCAGGAATCTCTGACATGCGGGCAACATCGTTCAGAATTATTGGACACAGAAATTTACTTCTTGCTAGTGCTCTTGCTGAAAGGATTGCCCATTCTCTTAAGAAACTTGCTTTTGTAAGTGTAGCCACTAAAGAAGATGACCCTATTCAAAAATTAGTACTTGAACTCGCGAATAAAGTCTTAGACAAGGTGGGCACTCCGTCATGAAAGTAGTTATTGGCGTCACAGGAGCTAGTGGAGTAATCTATGCTTTAGAACTATTGAAATTCTTACGAGAACAAACCAGTTCAGAAATTCATCTTGTTATTTCAAATCCAGGTGAAATTGTTATTAAACATGAACTAGAAATGAGTAAAAAAGAATTCCAAAGATTTGCTAATTTTTCTTATGAAATCGACGATTTTTTATCACCCCTTGCAAGTGGATCTCAACAATTTGATGCTATGATAATCATACCTTGTTCTATGTCTTCCCTTGCCGCAATTGCACAGGGCTACACAACAAATCTTTTGTTAAGAGCAGCAGATATAAGCATAAAAGAAAAAAGAACGCTCATTTTAATGCCGAGAGAACTTCCTTTCAGTCCAATTCATTTAGAAAACATGCTTAAATTAGCGAAGATAGGTGTACATATTGTACCCGCAGCACCTGGATTTTATCATAAACCAAAACAAATTGAAGATCTTGTGAATTTTGTTGTTGGTCGGATCTTAGATCTATTAAACATTCAACATAACTTGTTTTCAAGGTGGTCATCTAAAAAGAATATATGAAATGATTTTTAACACACTGTGAATTGATTTCTACGAATAACTACACCAAATAAACTCTCTAAGCGTTTTAGAGTATAGTTCACACAAACTAATTGATTTTATTAAAACTTGTGGTCTTTATATACTATTTTCAATTGCTGTCTACGATCTAATAGAATCCCACATTTTTAGAAGAGATGTGCTATTAATCACTAACACTTCCTTTCTTAACCAGATTTCCTTTGGTGAGAGATCATGACTGAGGCAATTATAACAACGAGTACTGAAGTAACACAAGAAGATCTACAAAAACTCTATAAGAAACAGACCGATTTAATAGCAGAAAAAATCAAATCTGAACTAATAATCGGGGATATTCTTCATGCTTTTGACACACGAGAAGCCTTAGAATGGGAAAAAGCAAAAAAAATTGCAAAGATGGAACTTTTAAACAAGTATATCCTTCAATACAATCAAGTCAGAAGACAACTCATTGAAGTAAATAAGACAATTAGAGCATTAGAAGGGCAAACACAGAATTAATTTTATTCTATTATTAATTCTATTCTACACTGACTATTTTTCATGATTTACTAACAGTTTGAGAAATTATATCATGCTATGAAGTCTTAGGCGTTTTTTTTCCCAAGATATGGTACCCTTATCGACCATATGATCAATAAGTTCGCTTATTCGGTGTTTAAGATTCTCAACAGATGATGAGCTTGTATACTGTATTAATTCAATCAATTCATTAAATTTTGGAAATTTACCAGTCTGGTTATAAAATTGGTCAATGAAGAATTTCACATCCTCTTCACTGATGCTACTAAAATCTCCACTCATAACTAAAATCGCCGCCACAAATTCAATTAGAAGTTGGTGAAATTATTTCTCATATCATGAGAATTTCTTATTGATAAAATAATTAATTTTTCTTGTTCAACTAAAGAAAACTTATTGATTGAAATCGGTGGTATAGCATCAAAAGTCATGCCAAACTGAATTTGTAGTTTTAATTCGCGATTCTATTATTGTCAATTTATAAAGCAGAACTGCCTGTTTACAATTAAAAAATCATTATTTAATAACTAAAATAAGAAAGTCGACTTTAAGTATAAAAAAGAAGTTCTTTCTCTTTAGTAGAAGAGTTGTGTTCTAGTTCGATCGTTTTATACGATTCATTTTGTCTTTATCATTGAAAGTAATTATTAAAGTTCCATCGCGATTTATGGAAGCATTTCGCTAGGAAACTCTCGATGAAGTAATCTTGCAATGAGATGGCCTATGGACTGGGATAAATCCATTTTTCCAATATGATTCCTTTCTTCCATTTTTTCTACTCCATTCTTAGCTATAGAATAATAGTTTCTGTTGCAATTCAGTCTGCGCTATTTGTTGTTTTATAGCAGAATAGCCGACTTTAGATTCCGTCATGTCTCCGCCTATTTTATAACGTTCGGTCAAATCAGAGTGTCCCATCTTGACCTCCTTCAGTTCATAGCTAACATAATAGACGGTTTTTATGTAATGACTTTTGCAGTGCAGGCATTTTGCATCTCCAGAAACCTCCTTAGTTTCAACTGCATCATATTTGAAGAGCATCTTACCGTATTGTAATTCGACGACTTTGTAACGTTCCACTCTGTCTTCATCATCAAAAACTATCGTCATTGTTCCGTCGCGATTTATGGCGGCGATTTCTCTAGGAAACTTCTGGTGAATGAGCCGAGCAATTAGATAGCTTAGTGACTGGGGTAGATCATAATTCCCTACTGATGTCTTTTCCTGCATTTTTTCCACCTCTTCTTTAATTTATGATACAAATATATTTGATTTGATAATAGATAAAGATACAAATGGTTGGATATAGAAGATATAGTGAACGATATCTTCAACTAAATTCTCGGATTCGTCTTTTAAATCACTTGTGGGAAATCTCTACGTTTTTCTCATATCTTAGGTTCAACCCCCCTCTAAAACGTAGTATAATTTAATTTACTCGTGTTGATATACTAATCGTAATATCGTCATATATAGATACTCAATAATATATTAAAAACTCATCGATTGCGGACATTTTGAAATAACACGAATTGTCATGTTTCTTGTTCGTAGGGCTATTTTTCAATATCATTTACACCAATAAATCTATGAACTTTCTTTCAGTAAACCCAATACCATACAATATATAATGTCCGCGAAAGAAAGAAAAATATCAAATTAATTGAATGAATCAATAGGAAGAAAAGAAAATGGCCGACAAAGAACAGATAATAATAGATGCGATGAAAAAAGCAAATAAATCTGTTAGACCTGGAGACATAGCAAAAATAACAGGCTTAGAATCGAAGGAAGTTTCAAAAGTTATAAAGGAGTTAAAGAAGAGCGGAAAAATTATTTCACCGAAAAGGTGCTATTACGCACTTGCCGACAAATAAATTCTCCCTTAAAAGGTCATATG
>JBHLOP010000103.1:0-6647 GCA_048940375.1 Promethearchaeota archaeon
GATTTTCTGAAGGTGGGTTCCCATGGAAACAAATTGACCTTTCGGTGAGTAAAAATAATTTGTCCTTTTCTGTCAAATACTGGGGTTGAATTATACTTTCTATCCGTCTTTTCAAAAAGTCCGCCTGTTAAATACACCTTATTATCCCTTGCAAAATCTGATAAGACATCAGTTGTTGGACCAGGGATGGCTTCTGAAAAGCCAGCACCTATGAATAACTCTGGCAAACAAATGAAATCCGCTTCTAGCGCCACAGCTTCTTCCATTAAGGCTATTGCACGTTCAATATTTCCCTCCCTTCCACTCTTAAGCTCACTCTTAATCCATAACTGGACAGCAGCTACTTTTACTGTATCTTTCAACATTACCACTCCATATAAGTTTTTATGAACAGTAAAAACATAAAATAATATACCATATAGTCTGGTATTTAGCATTTCTCGTCCTTTTAATTTATGTGGTTAGAATTCCTCATTCAACAGGGGGACGGTTAACATTTTAACTAAAAAAAGGTCATTTGTCTAGTGTTTGTGTTGCGAGGATATCCTGTGTTAATTCTTGGAAAATACGACCAACATTCTCTCCTGTTTTTGCACTTGTTGGGATGAATGTTTTTAATTTATTTTTTGCAAGATATTCTTGAATAAATTTATTGTCAATAATTCCTCCAATATCTGATTTTGTACCCACTAAAAAAATTGAGGGCTTTTTTGTATTTTCCCTGATAATTTTTAACCATTCATCTAAATTCATTAATGTTGTAAAATCATTAATATCAAAAGCCAATATAACGCCATGAGCACCCTTGCAGTAACTTGGAAGAATGAAGCGAAAACGCTTTTCCCCACCAAAGTCCCATAGTTGAAGAGTGACTACTTTATCTTCGGTTTCTATCACTTCACTGTAAAAACCTGCACCGATCGTAATTTTCATCACTTCTAAAAATGTGTTTGACACATACCTATTAAGCAAGCTTGTTTTTCCAACCCCTCCGTCGCCACATACAACAACCTTAACGTGATACTGCTCCTTTGTTGTCACCGCTGTCATTTAGGTTCCTCTTTGATAATTCTTTTACATTAGGTATTGTTAATGAACAAATTGCAGTACTTCTAAAAAAGTATTTTGGACTTCTTAGAAAAACTTTCAATTTGAAATTAATTTCCAAAAACAATGGCTTCTATTTGCCTTACCGTTGATTTAACAGATTTAAAAGTAGAATTGCTGCTCTAGACTAGAAAATAAAAGCAAATAAGTAAATCAAAATAGTTAGATAGCCTCAAATTTGTTAGGATCTGTATAAAGACTTTTTATTAATAAAAAAGTGTCCGTTATCTATTTTGGTCTAATCTTAGAAGCGACATGTCCCATTTTCTTGAAACTTTCGATCTGTTCAAATAGTTTTCCAGCAGTCGATTCAATGCCATATGGAATTAATTCTTCTTTTAACTCATTAATTGTATATCCTGTATCTTCAGAAGTGCCAATAATTTCAAGAATTCTTTTATTTTCCTCTGAAAAATGATCTACTCTTTCTTTTAGCTCCGTCCACGGTTTTTTGAGTACATAAACACGTGTAAATGTTTCTGCCGAAATTTCTTCTGCAGTTTCTACTATTTCAGATACGTGTCCCATCTTTTTAAAAGACTCAAGCTGTTCGAATATTTTTCCAACGGACGCATCAATTCCTTGTGCTTTCAATTTGTCGACAATTTCTGGTGCCATCATTCCTGCAGTAGAAGCATTATCAAGGAGTTCAAGAACATTCTTGTTTTCTTCTGAAAAGTGTTCTACACGTGGTTTCAACTCTGCCCAAGGTTTTTTCAACATATATCGTTTATAAAATGCAGGTGAAAGTTCGGTTTCTTCAATTTTGTAGGCTTCACCCTCAATGATCGCAGTTTTGTGATCCTTTGAGATTTTGATTGCTTCATCCTTTGGAAAAACGTTCTCTCTTCGTACATTTCCATCGGTATCAAGATATAGAAGTAGTATATGAGTACCGTGGTCTAGTGTTTTTGTTACTAACCCCATGGATTGTGATGCACGTTCAATATCTTTTTCAGTAATTTCGAGAGCTTCTTTGGCACCACAATCTGGGCATGTTACTTGAATTATCTTAGAGGATAGCATAATTACCAGCCCTAGAGATTATATAATCAGTTCAGATGGGAAAATGTGAGGATTGTCACAATCCTTGCCCATATCAGACTTATATCTATCCTCTTTAATAAAGATTATGTCCTCATTTATGTTGTGATTATTACAGAGGTACGTGTTTTTTAACTTGGTCGACGGGAAGAAAGGAATTTTAGAGATTAAAGAATTCTCGATAATAAAGACGATCGAAAAGAGAAGTTATTTCAGGATGCTACTTTTAAGGTCGAAACGTTTTTTTACAGGGAGTGCGTTAGAATCTTGAGGAACACACAACTTATGTGATCTACCAGAAAAGTAATCTCAAATTAATTAGAACTAAATAAATCTACGCAAAGATTAAAATGTTCTTTAAAAAGGATGAAGGTTATGATTCATCTCATTTTAGCAACGTTTGAGTCTGGTCTCGGCTCGGTATTGTATGATGACAAAGTTATCTCGTCGAAAAACTCAGACTCAATATTAGAAGGTGGATATGACAGTTCAGAATATTATCCTCGTTTCATAAGAGCCCTCTATGATTTTGGGAAAGAAATATCTAAGGAAACGCTAAGAGTCCACAAAGTGGATATTGGTGATTACTATCTTCTACTTTTCGATACAGGTGAAGTACTTTGGGGTTTCTTTTGTGATTTTTGGGATAATATGCCCTATACTGAAGAAAAGATCATGAAAATCATAAAGCTTTTAGATCCAGTTGTAAGAAAAGCTAATAAAACACAACCCCATTTTGAGATTGAAAATTCGTTGCATCACAAACTGGATCAAATATTAACTACGCAGGTGTTTCCTAAAGAAAAACTGGAAGAAATCGATGATATTATTGAAAAATTAGACAATACCGCTCCACCACAGATTACAATTACCTCTGTTTACCTTTTTGATATTGATGGTGGAATTGTAAAGGCATGGGAGCCTGTTAAGGATTATGGAGGTAAAATTCGGCGCACTCTCTACAAACTAGTATGTGAAATGCCATTTCATTTTCAAAGCAGATTAGAACTAAATGTTGATCTAGGTTCAAATGAAAATGAAGGCTGGAAAATTCTACGCTTAGGAGACACAGAATTTGCCATGTGTTTTCGTGTAATGTATGCGACAGAACACAGGGGTCTGCTGAATGTAATAACAAAATCTACATGTGAAAAAGTCTTAGAAATTATTAAGAATGACATCCAAAACGTCAAAACAAAAGCATCACACTATGCATATGAAATTCGAGCAAAAGACTTTTTCGATATTTAATTGAAAGATAATTTCTCTTTAAAAAACAAAAGAGTTCCAAATATCTAATATAAACGAAAATAAAATAGAACGTTAAGTCAAAGTTTCCTAAACAAAAAAGGTGAAACAAAAATGAAAATTCTTGAGGTTGTAATCCCTTTTAACGAATTACCAGAAGAAATTCAGAGAAAATGCAAAGATAGTATCAAAAAAGAAATTAAAACGACTTTTTCAAGAGAAAGTGACGGAAGTGGATGGGCAATCCATTGCGAATTTCTGGGAGAACCTGTACAGCATAAGAATGTTCATGATTCAGAATTGGAGGAAGATGAAATTATTGAACAATTTTATACGAAGAACATTGAACCTGAACTCATTTATCTGTTGCTTTCAGGTCAGCATGTATTTCCATTGGATATCGTGATTCGAATAACCCAGAAGCAGTAATAAGGTTGAAGTTTTCTTTTTGCCTTTTAGAGATTTAGATTCTCAAGAACATGTGAACAAGATTTAGCTTGTGGATTTCTGGATAGAGAGATTCCTATTCAGAAAAGATTTTAAGTATAATAATGAATTAACAGACAAATTGTTCTCTCTATCCAATGGAAATAGGAGTTCAGGTGTGAATTATTGAGTTTTGTGGATCTCCAAGTTCAAATTGCAGATCAGTATAAACTAGTTAATGAACATAGAAAGAAGAGAGATCAATATAATGAAAAAACGCGTGAATTGATGAGAGAATCTAAACAACTTCATGAGGAACGTGCGAAACTTATTGAACAGGCCAAGAACGAACAAAAAAAACGCGATGAGATGAATGGTAAAGTACGTGAACATAAAGAGCGGCGGAAGGAGCTAAATGAAGAAATAAAAAAGGCACGAGAAAGATTGAATGAATTAAAACAGGAAAGAAATGAACTCGAGGATAATATTCCCTCGAAGGTTTCCACAAAAAGATTGATGAGAGAACTAAAAGATTCAGAATGGATAATTCAAACGACGGTAATGAGTTTAGAAAAAGAAAGAGAGTTGGTTAATAAGATAGCAAAATTGGAAGCGCAATTGGAAGAAAAAACGAATGATCAAAATAAAATAAATGAGTTTCAATCAAAAATAATTGAAGAAGCTGCTTCCTTCGAAGCATTAAAGGCAAAAGTGGAACATTCTCATCAAAAAGTTATAGAGTATGCTAAAAAAGCACAAGAACATCACGATCAAATGGAAAAGCTGTTCTCAAAAGCTAAAGAACTTGAAAGAAGAGCAGATGAATTGTATAAGCAATTTCTTGAATTTAAGAAACTAGCTGATGACGAACATCAAAAAACCGTGAAGATTTATGAAAAAATTGACATGTTAAAAAAGGAAATTAATGATTTGAAGAAAACGGAAGAGGAAGAAAAGCAAAGACGCATAGATGTAAAATTAGAGGAGACAGAGAAAGTAGCAGTTCAGAAACTCAAGGAAAAGAGAAAGAAGTTAACAATGGAAGAGTTTAGGATTCTTGTGGAAAAAGGACTCATTTGATCTTTTCATTTTAACTTAGATTTGTGAAGAATTAACTATTGGATGGGGACTCTTATGGATGATCTTTTAGAAAAAGTATTGAAGAAGATAAATTTCCCTAAAATTGATTTCATGGATATTCGAGTTTTTCAAAAAAATGCAACAACTGTCCGTGTTGAAACAGGGCGTATATCAAAATTAATAAACTCCTCATACGGAGGCGCTGGTGTGCGTGTGTTTTCTTCAGATGGCTGTTGGAGTCATGCTTCAACCAACTCTGTGAGTGAAGAATCATTGTTGAAAATATTAAGTTTAGCTTATAAAACCGCAAAAAGTCTCACTAACAAAACTTCAAATGAACAAATCAAATTTCCTTCAATTCAACCTATTAAAAAGAAAACAGTAATTAGAGCCAAAATACATCCAGACGATGTATCTCTTGAAGAAAAAGCAAAAAAAGTCTTTGAATACGAAAAAATCGCTAGGACAGTCGATCCCCGAATAGTAAATACAAATTTCAGCTATCAAGATTCAATTATTAAAGAATTTGTTGTCAATTCCTTTGGAAGTAATGTTAGTAACACTTGGATTTATACACAATTGAAAGGAAGTGTTACAGCCAAAGAAATGGATTTACGAGAAAAAGGTTTTTCCACAGTTGGACAAAGCAAGGGATTCGAAGTTATTGAACAAATTGATGCTGAAGAGTTCAGTATAGAAGCTGCTAAAAAAGCATTATCGAAACTCACTGCGAAAACACCCGCAGCGGGGAAATCAAAGGTCATTCTAGATCCACGTCTTACGGGACTATTTGCTCACGAAGCATTTGGACATTCAGCAGAAGCCGATTTAGTTATGGAGGGTTCTTCGATCCTCGAAGGCATGCTTGGAAAGCAAATCGCCTCGCCAAACGTAACAATTATAGACGATCCTACAATACCTGGGAGTTTTGGTTTTTTCCAGACGGATAGTGAAGGAATAATCGCAAGAAAAAAAGAGCTGTTGGCTGAGGGAATACTAACTGAGTATCTTCATACCTTAGAAACTGCATCAAAATTAAATTTGCCTCCAAATGGGAGTGCACGAGCAAGCTCACATCACGTGACGCCTCTTGCACGGATGGCTAGTGTCTATATTCAACCTAAAGATTATTCATTTGAGGAATTAATTGAAGGGGTAACGGGCATTTACATGAAAGGAGCTGAATTTGGACACGTAGATCCTGCAACTGGGGAATTCCTATTTAAAGCAGAACAAGGCTGGAACATAGAGAATGGAGAGATAAAAGATCAATTAAGAGATATTGCCTTATCAGGCTCAACTTTAGAGATACTAAAGAACATAGAAGCGGTTGGAAAAGATTTAGTACTTCTAGGACCTGGTCACTGCGGAAAGATGGGGCAATTAGTTCCAGTTGATGATGGAGGGCCACATATTCGCGTGAAAGACGTTATCGTGGGAGGATTGCAATAATCCATTCGTTTTTCAATAATAATTCATGTTCGTCTAGCTGTTCAACTCAAAGTTGTAGAAATTTCGCGAGAACTGAAAATAATTGAGTTAGAATAAGATTGAGTTCCTAACTTTCATTACTTTTAGCATTCTCTTGAGTTTTGCTCAGCTTAATAAGACCTCCCGATAATACGCCTAACAATATAGTAAGGGAAATGGCAACAGCGAGAAATACCATATTCCCTGCCCCGAGTAATGCAAAACTTATCCAAACTACTGCTATAGTTGCGCCTAACAGTTCGCCAATTAAT
>JBHLOP010000104.1:0-6629 GCA_048940375.1 Promethearchaeota archaeon
ACAATGACTCCTACAAGGCCAGCCAGAACATCCAAAACTACCCAACCTGCTCCTACATGATTTGTGATTTGATAAGTTTTTGATTTGAAACCATCTTTCCTGAATTCGACTGCATAAGTGCTCTTAGTTTCAAGCTTGAGCGCAAGAGGCGTCTCTCCCATCAACTGACCATTCACGTAGACCTCTGCTTTTTGTGGCTCACTATTCATATTAACTTCTTGTTTTGTCCCTTTGAACAAAGTAGCGCAACTGGTGAGGTAAACACAGATCAATACAGCAGCTAAAATTTTCATTTTCATATTAACCTCCAATCTTATTAAGAATCTTTCTTTCGAATAGAAATATAAATCCGCATCGAAGAAAAACTACCCAAGTCATCAAGGCCTAATTTTAATAGAATCCTAAAAAAATCTCCACGTCGTGTGTCCTAGTTTGTGACCATTTCTTTTTCAAACTTGTTTTTCGCTGCAGAACACACGCATAGTGGCACCTTAAAGAAAAAATCAGTAAAAACGATATTTGATATGTCTAAAGATATATGACACTAATTATCCCTCGGTTTTAATTTCTCAACAAAACTTGTATTAACCCAGTATATGTTACCCCATCCATTCATGATGCTTTCCTGAATCTCTATTAGCTCTGCATAGGAGTACTTTTTATCATAAAGATCATTCTCTTTATAAGGTCTGATATAACTTATGAAGAACAGAAATTTTCCGTCCGGGGAAAGTTGGGGCCAACTGTTGCCGAATCCAGTTGTGTTTATCTTTGGCCCGAGATTTTTTGCTGGGCCCCATGTATCATCAGGTTGACGATAACTGATATAGAGATCCTGCTCACCGAATCCTCCTGGTCGTCTCGAAACAAAAATAACAAATCTTTCATCTGGATCCACAGTCGGACTGTGATTAGGGTATGGATCATTGTGTGGGAAATTAACATTTGATCCAAGAGATTCATACTCCTGATATTTTCCATCCACAAATCTCGATCGGACAATGCCCCGCCCTTGTGGCACCGTATCCAGAGGACCGATAAGATAAAGGTTTCCGCTACGGGTTTCATGTACCTCATTTACTTCGGTGCCTGGATTATCTATCGTGTTTAGCCTGAGCAACCGGGGCTCACCCCAGCCATTTTCAGTTTTGTCAACTACCCAGGCTTTGGAAAGCTGTTCACTCTGCTCAGTAAAAAAATATAAGCGCTTTCCATCTGGAGATATTGAATTGATATGGTTATATGTGGCGTCATTAAAATTAAAAGGTGCCAGTTCAGGCCAGGTCCACACTCCGTCTTCCTGCTTCATATGTAAAACAACAATAATCCTTGGCGTTCGACCTTCATTGATGGCCCTTGACCAGAAGAGTTCTTTACCATCCGGTGTAAATACAGCACCGCTGTGTTCAAAGTAAACACTAGATACGATACCCGGAGCAAACAACTCCGGAATATCCCCCGGAGGTTTCATACCCAGATAGGGTCCTTCTAAAACTGGCATGTCGGATGTCTGCTCTTCAATATTTGTACCACAACCCACAAAGGCCACTGCTAATATTACTACCAGTGCTGAGATATTTCTAATTTCATCCTCCTAAAACCTTTTTTTAAATGAATCTCCTTATGAGACGATAACTCCTGAAGAAGTTAATTTATTTAGCCGGGAGCCGGGATCTCCTGGCTTCATTCGCCTCTATTTTTACATACTTTTCAATAATTATTATAGGCGTTCAAAAAAGCTCTCTCATTCTCTTTATGCTTTACTTTTCCACTCAGCCTTTTTGCTTCTTCATCAATTTCCGATTTATATCTTTCCCAAAATTCTTTTACTCCATTTTCTAAATTATACTCGATATCCAAATCTATTGATTTAACGTTCTCCCAGTAAAGCTTTTCAGTATCTTCTCTAGATCTATTTATCTTTTTATCTATGAAATTATCAACATCTCCTTTCCCAAATATTCTATAATTAATCAATTTTGCTTTTCTTATCGCATCGTATTCCATCAGAAGCTTAAAGCAAGGTAGCGTTTTTAAATCAAAATACCAAAATAGCACCTTATGTTTTTTTCTTAGGCAGGTACAGGGATATTCCAAAAATTGAAGAACATGCTGGAATTCATGAGCAATTGTAAATATTTTGTATTTCTTCTTATCACACTTTCGAATATCGCTGCTCAGATAAACTAAATATTTAAAATCTTCGAGGTTATCCATTTTATTACGAGATTCATGGTTAATTACTTCTTTAATGAATTCATCGTACTCGTCAGTCCCCCTAACTTTCACTGTACCTAAAGCTTTCTTTAATCGAGGAATATATGAAGAGAAAGCCCCAAAATAAAGAAGAATCTTTTGCTTTTTTAGGATTAAAGATTCATTCTCAAATTTATCAATTACCTCATGTACGATTTTTTTATTCAGCCCGTCCTTTGCTTTAATATCAGAAGTTACAGAGGGGAAAAACTCGATTTTCAAAGATGGTTCCATTTTATTTTAACAAGTCAACCGCCCTCTTTTTTTCTCCCTATCTGTATGTGAGTAAACAAAGCTTGTAATTAATTTGCTGTGGCCCAAGATCTCAGAGATCGTTATGAAGTCTACTCCCCTCTCAACTAAAGAAGTAGAGAAGAAATGCCTATGTAAGTGGAAAAGGTAGATAAGATCTATGCTTTGGAAAAAACCCATAATCTTTTCTAGCCTTTGCTCTTCATGTAAAGCAGATGCCGGCTTTGAGGGCCAGGCCTAGTCTAAATAAGTTTCACAGAAGTCTTCAAATTTTACTTTTCCTTTTCCGAACTCTTCGATCAGCTCTTTCTTTTTTTAGGCATACTTATTTAAAGCTTCAAGTTTATTAGAGGTCTGAAGGGATCGCCTTATTCTCTTGCCTTTTATCCTTATATCGAGCCAGTAGTAGCGTCCCCTCTTATAGAGAATGAAATCTTAGCTTGTTATATAACTCCAAAAAAAATCATAGTCTGGAAAAGGATCTAACAACCTTTCATTTATTTCTATAGGTTTTTCTTTGAATCTGATATGAACAGATCCTAGAAGATCTCTTTTCTTATATAATTCTTCTTCATCTTTGATAGCTTCCCATGTCGTTTCTCCATACACTCCTTTCCATAAAAAAGCGTCTTCTCCAGCTTTTACTAAATAACACTCATTTTTGCCTTTTTTGATCTCGATATAAATCGAGTAGTCTTCAATTTTGCTGTTTTCGTGTTCAGGCAACGTGTCAAAACTTCTCCATACGTGGCTTACTATGTGTAAAGGATCATATTTCTCTCCCATTATTACGCCTTCGTTTTGTCTTGTTATATAATTCCAAAAAAAATCATAATTTGGGAAAGGTTCTAACGGCTTGTTATTTATCCTTATAGGATTATTTCTGAACTTAATATGAACGGTACCTAATAAGTCCTTATTTTCACTTAATTCTTCAGTATCAGTAATCATCCTCCAATCAGTCCCAGATAAAATTCCTTTCCATAAATGGCCATATTTTGAAGATCTAATTAGATAATACTCGTTTTCGCTTTGCTTAATTTTGATAAAAATTGAATAATCTTCTACCTGGCTATCTAGATGTTCGGGAAGCGCCCTAAATTTTCCCCAAACATGACTCACTATTTGTAATGGATCGTACTTCTCCTCCATTTTTATAGCCCCTTCTCCATTACCTTTGCCTCTATCCTAACTGTTTTTTATGGAATATAACTCTACACCTAGGACATTCATATGCAATCTCTATGCCATTTTTTTCTTCTCGACTGCCTAAGTAAACAACCTTCCTTTCTAGATTAGCTCTACCACAGTTAGGACAGATAATTTTAGTAGCGATTCTCCCTGGGCTTCTCTTACTCGTAATACTTACTCCTTCATTAAATTTCTAGCTATAACATCCTCAGGAATATAATCTGGTCCTAATCTAGAAATTTCAAGCCCTCAGCCGAAAATGTCACTTTATGTCACATTATGACACTTTATTTCACTTTTTATTTTCTTTATCTTTTTCAGTTCGAAGATCGAAGCCTTCGGACAATTTTTCTACAAAAATTTTAAGTCTATAACCTATTTTCACTTTTTTTTCCAAATATAAAAAAAACTGCAAGATCTACGCCTAAAGCATCTGCGATCTTAATAAGTTTTTTAAAGAGGTTTCTTCAGCTCCTTCTACATCTTGTATAGTGCTTCTAGAGACTCCAGACTTTTCCGCTAAATCTTGCTGACGTCAAATAGGCTGTTCTCATCCAGCTTGCCGAGATCAGGCTAAATGGATAGTATTCATAAACCTTTGGATAGCAGGATAGGATTCGAGAATAACTGGAATTGGAAGCCTGAATATTCTTCTATCCCGGGTGGGTACTGGCTGCAGGCTGATTGGAATATCGCTAAAGGGATGAAAGAAGGCTTTTTACTCTGGTATGAAGCTTACAAATAAACTGAAATTATGGAATAATTTTCATTTGAGTTGACAATCATTGTCAAGTGATGTCTTATTCGAGTAACAAGTAAGGATCAGAAATGACTAAGAAAACTTATTCTGTAAGACAAGCTAAATTGAGCGATCATGAGAAGCTCATCTCATTTTCTGTTTTGGAAGCGAAAGAAGCAGAGGGGATCGATCTGTCTCCAGGAAATGTTCGTCACGGTATTTTGGCCGCTCTTAAGAACGATGCTCTTGGCAAATACTGGGTATTGACAAAAGAAAACGAGGAAGTCATCGGAAATATTTCTGTTATCAGGGAATGGAGCAATTGGAATGGAGGATATTACTGGTGGATACAGAGTCTGTTCATTCAACCGGAGTTTCGGGGCACTGGATTGATGCAGAAGCTCATTGATACGGTGAAAGAAGAAGCTCAAAGGGGAAAAGGGCTTGACTTGAGGCTTTATGTACACAGCACGAATACGCGCGCTATAAAAGCCTATAGAAAATCGGGGTTTTCAGAATCAGATTATCGCATCATGGCTTGCGGATTAACTTGACTTGAGAGTAACAGTCAATACAAGTATTGGTTATTCCAAATGATAATCACAAGAATTGACACGGAATGTTAAAAGAAGTTCAGCTTAATGAAAGAGAATTTACTTCTTATTCTTCTATCTGTAAATTATGAGCAGTTACTTTTTCTCCTCTTGCGGTTCTGGAGGCTGTGGAGGAGTGAGCGTAAAGCCGAGCTGTTGCACCATATCTAAAGCATTGTAAAAATCCCATATCTCAACCAATTTCTTATCCACAAAGTGGCCAATGGATATCCCTGAAAAGTGCACACTCTTACCTGTTGGAGGCATGCCATTTATAGGGCCTGTGTTTGTCCCTGTCATTGTCCATTTTTGAGCCATCCTATTACCTTCCACAATCACCTCGTCAATAGTGAGATTTAGGTCAGGAAAAGCCTTTAATAAATTGTCAAGAAAATCCTTCACGTTTTCGATACCTACAATGGCCTCTGGAACATTGCAATCATGCCGCACAATCTCAGGGGCATAGACCTCGTCTGCTATAGTAAGATCAGCATTATTCCACATATCCAAAATACGGTCATTAAAAGCCTGCACCTCTTCCTCAGTGATTCCCTCTTCGACCTTTTGTTGGCAGCTAAAATTTAAGCAAAGCAGAAAGACAAAAGGCAAAATCAAAAGTAGTTTTTTCATAGTCCCTCCTTTTTATTTAAATTGATTATGCTATTTAACAATCCAATTATCACTCAATAAACTTAAAAACAACCATTTATCATTCTGCTTAATCAGTACAGCAGCCCAAGGCGTTTTTTTCCAGATTTCATCACCATCAGCATCATTGAAGACGTTAGTTTCGGTGGCGTAGAGAACTGCAACATTATCTACAAGTTTGATTTCGAAGGAGTATACAGAACCTCTTGTCCACGTTCCTTTCGATTTAAGGATATCTCCCAATTCCTTAAGATAGACATCCTTACTGACAGGATGCTCTTGAGTATAATTCCAGATACTGCTATTTGGATGCCAATAGCTTTTAATCTTCTCAATATCTCTTTTAATAACAGCCCTAACAAAGCTTTGAAAACATTCAACAACTTCTTTCTGTTCAGATGTCCATTCTTCAGTATTCAAAGGTGTGGGTTTATGGAAGTAAGGATAAAGGCTTGCAGCAAAACAAAACAGAAAGACCATAAGCAAAATCAAAAGCAGTTTTTTCATTTAAGCCCTCCTTTTTTGCCTTTTACGTAAATCCAAAAAAATACATCTAATAAATAGTCCCTTCGATAATAAATGTCAATGGCTATAATGTGTCCATTTTGTGACCAAAAAATTAGAGTCGAAATCGGCTCAAAATATCTTAAACCAAGTGAAATTAAGCGAAAGAGATATTGTTATAATACCTGTATTTTCAAGATGTTAAGTGGATTTTAAGGGAAGGAAAGAGCGGGCAACGGGATTCGAACCCGCGACCCCGAGCTTGGGAAGCTCGTACTCTACCGCTGAGTTATGCCCGCTTTTTCTCTATTCCCTTATTTTCAAAGAGTTACATCACAAATTTTTCGGATTGTGACCAAATTGTGCCATTAGCTTATGATTAGGTATGATAGTCATTGAGGAGAAAATAGTCAAATTGTAGTGTTAATCAGCCTGTGGAATAATCA
>JBHLOP010000105.1:0-6603 GCA_048940375.1 Promethearchaeota archaeon
ATATACTCCTAAATAATTCTTTTTTCTCCCTGAAAGAGCAACATATCTATAGATCTTGTCAATATCTAAATCAATATCAAGAGTCTGTTTGCACCATTGCGTAAGATTTTCGATTTGTGACTCCGAGGGATTTTCTAAGAAAACGCTGTCTGTATCTCCATATATTACAGAGATACCCATTTTCTGAGCCCGTTCGATAGTTTGTGTAATGATAAATCTTCCCAGAGCTGTTGTACTTTCAGCTACCGGCAGGCAATATAATGGAAAGTGGTCTGCGCCAAAGACACCATAGAACGCATTAATTATTAATTTTAGAGCTTGTTGAATAACATAGTAGAGTTCTCGTGTTTCCTTGGCTAACATTTTGTTTTTTGACTGTGGCTTAAACCATTTCAGTCTTATGTCTCTTAGAAATCCAATAATAAGCCCTGCAAGCCCTCGTTGTTTTTTACAAACCCAATGATCAGTATCCGGTATAATGTTTTGTTTACATTCTGGATGTGTACACCTTACAGTCTCATAACTAAGATTGTGGACTTTTATAATGGAAGGATACAAGCTAGCGAAGTCCAAGACTACAACGTCAAAATGGACGCCAGGCAAAGGGTCAATAACAATGGCACCTTTGTATTTCTTTCCTTTTATTATTGCCTGCGTCGAAGCCTCTCCTCCTTTTGCCTCCTTGATGTCGTTTGGTAACGGGATCAGATAATCATTCTTTCTATGTTCATAGAAAAACAAATTTTGAATCCAAGAAGATACACTTTGTCGTGTAACATCTTCAAGTGATAAATGGGAAATTCTCATCAATAGCATTATTAATTTCCAGACAAGGTTTTCGCTATAGCGAGTAAGATCTAAGGTAATCTTTCCATCCCTATAGCAATAACTGGCTAAATCTAATAGAGGTAACTTCGAAAGAGGTTGCTCTACTTTTATTTTTTCGATACCCAATAAAGCTTTTGCTACGGTATTGAGGTCAGTGGTTTTATACTTTGCAGAAAACGCATATATCTGAACAGCCCGGTTATTAAAGAATCTGTAGAGATCTACATGGATATTTTTCGACAATGCTACAAAATCTTTTCTAATGATCAATGGGATTTCATCTCTTCGAAATCCGAGGTGGTTAAGAGCTCTATAATATAAATACGGCATGTCGAATTTGTCACCGTTGTATGTCAGAATAACTGGATATTCTTTGAAGATCTGAAATATTTTTTGAAAAAGTTCTTTTTCTTTTGAAAAGTATTCTATACTAACATCTTCAAGGTTTTCTTTTGCGTCTCCAATTTCCACATCTTTTCTTTCAAGGAGTAGCATTCGCTTTTCTCCATCTGATGCCACAATAGAGATACATCCAACAGGATAATTTGCTTGTTCAGGTCTCGGAATTGCGTCTGCAAAAGGAGAGATAACTTCAATATCAATAGCAGCACGTTTTATATCAGGTATTGGTGATAAAAAGAGAGGCACATTCTCTTCCAGAAGTTCCTTTACTTCTTTTGCTTCATTTTGAAATAGTTGACTAATTTCTTCTCTAATCTCTGCTGGTACGATAGCTGCACTATTAAGCTGCTCATCAAAGACTTCATAAGGCAAGCCTGGTGTTAACTCTAAATCCGCTATGTAGCATTTGTGATATGGAATATTTGCTTCCCATGCCGTTGGTAGTAACTCTCGAATAGCCCCTGTTTTCCCACCGATTGCAAGCGGGTCTTTCGCAATTATTTTTGTCATTTTTATAGACTTATCTAGCAAAAGATCTTTTTTTTCAACTGTTTCCATATCCAAAAATCCTGTGTGGTTCGTTATCTTAGAGTTATTTTTCAGATCTTCAATGGAAATATTTGAAAGGCAATAAGGATGATGATCTGAGCAATCATGCCAAAAATAAATTGAATGATTTTTTGGATCATAAAATCGTGCTGCTGCACAACTATTCTTTCCATCATATTCAACTGAGAGTAAAAAATCTTTCTTTTTTGTTGAAAGTTTTTTAGTTTCGATCTCAGTTATTTTCTCATCTTTTGAGGATTTTTCTGTCTTTTTTCGTGGTTCATAAGATTCAAAAAACTGATCAAGTGTAGTTTCTGAGAAATCCATGTATTTCTCCTCAAAGTTATTTCTGATTCTGAAATCAACTATCTTTATTTGAAGCGTTCCTTAATATTTTTTCAATTCTATCAATAACGTTTTGCCAACGATATTTCTCTACATTTTCTAAACTTTTTTCCACGAATTTATTGTACGTTTGTTTATGGTCAATAAGTCGCAAGATTTCATTCTTTAACGAAACTTCATTATTTGGTTCAAATACGACTCCTCCCAGACCAATCGTTTCAGCAATTGCAGTACAATCTGAGCCAATAACAGGTGACCCACATGCTTGAGCTTCTAAAATCGGTAACCCAAACCCTTCGTAGAGGCTTGGTATGACAAAAATGTCACTTGCAGCATAATAACTTGGCAATTCCTCCACAGAAACGCGACCTGAAAATATTACTCTATCTGTTATATTTAGTCTTTTTGTAATCTTCTCAAGGCTTTTTCTTTCTCTTCCGCTCCCCACAATAATTATTTTAATTTTTACATCCTTTCGTTCTTTTTTAATTAATTCTATTGCCTTTAAAAGCCATTGTAGTCCTTTATGAGCTTCAAGACGACCCACATAGAGTATTACTGTAGCATCTCCTATATTAAAGTGATCTCTAATATGTTTCCCAGATATATTAGGATTAAATCTATTTAAATCGACTCCATGAGGTACAACTTCACTATTTTTATGATAACGCTGCTTAATTTCATCCCTAATATATGAACTATGCGTTACAATTCGATTAAATTGTATAAATGACAGCCAAAATTTGAATAATGCATCATATTTTATGAGTGAAAGTTTGTCTAAACCTCTTTTATAAACAGAAAACGTAAGACCATGATGATCAAATACACAAGGTTTATTATAAAGGCGTTTAATTAAAAAAACCAATAAAAAATCAATAAACGAGTGTGTTTCTACACAGAACACATCATACTGACCTAGAAAACGCAATGCTTTTTTAAGATAAGGAATTAAAGAGATTTCATGAAGAAGAGGTATTTTTGAAAGAATTCGTGGAAAAGAAAACACTTTATAATCAGGTAGAGTTCTGAGCGCCTGAGAATCATACCATGGCCCCGTAACAAATACAGTTACATTATGACCCATTTTCTCTAAACCCAGTACAATTTTCCTGACATAATCGCCTCTACTATCTGGTGATTTGAAATAGTGCATCAAGAAAGCAATTTTCATTGAAAAGTACGCTCTCCCGTTTTTTAGTCTTTGTAAAACTTAAGATAGATTACAAACCGTATAACTCAATTATTCTTCTAAAGTCAATTGTTTTTAATGAGGTTGTAGATAAGAATATCAGGTCCATTCTGAGTTAGATCCCTTATTTTTCCAGGCAGAGCGTATTCTTGAATCCCTGCCAAGGGTGATGTGAGAACACCAATAATTTGAGTGAATACACTAAATCCGAGTAGTATGTAAAAGAAAACCAAAAAATACTTATTGGATGAGAACTTTTCTACAGTTTTTCCTAAGGGTAATACAAAACATGGAAGAATATCCGTTAAGAACCGTGGACCGAAAGACAATCCAGCATGCCACCATGTATATGCAGAATAGAATAAAAGAATGGCACAGAATGAAAGGATAAACAATGTTGCTTCTTCTTTATTTGATTTAAAGAAATATAAAAATCCAGGAATTGACAAAATCAAAATTGGCGAATAGATAAATAACCCTCTTCCAGGACTGAACAGAAGCCCATATAAGCCAAAGAAAGGATTTGTCGAAAATACTGAAGAAATCGAAGTATAATCATAAAGAAGATCATAATAATATCCCATAATAAATGGATTATCAAAACATAGAAAGTTATAGAGAAGGAGTAAAGAAAGGGCAGGAAGTATTCCGATAATAAAAAGAATGAAGGCTTTCACTGTTTGTGATTTTAATATAAAGTAAATCAAGATAGGTATACTTATGAGAATATTTGAGAACCTTACAGTAACTGCTATCCCCATAATAATGCCTGCAAAAAAATGTCCGTTGGTTTTCTCATATTTTGTGTTTAATATAATCAAGTAAACCACAAAGAAATTCAAGAACATGGATAATGATTGGGCAAAGAAGGTCTTTGCATATATCCATGAGGTCGTGCCGAAAGCTAGTGTTATCGATGTCAAAAGAGCTGAATTATCATTGAATTTCAATTCAGTTAGTAGATTATGAAATAGCACAATGGTTAAAGCAGCTGACATTGAACTAAGCATCGCCATAGGAACGTATGTAACTGAAATGTAAGACATATTTATTCCTAGGGAATATAATAGTACCCAGATACCTTTTCCGATTAAAAAGAAGGGAATGGCGATAAAAGACTGGCCTGGTGGCAGTGTGGAATAATAATGTCCATTATAATAACCAATGCCCATTCTAGATTCCAATTTCCAAGGTGTGTATATTTCCAGAGCTTGATCGACATACAAATTATGAAAATCAGTGATTGATACTGTTAATAACCAATAGCTAGATTCATCAGGTGAGTAATAATGTGCGATTGAAATTGAATAAATTACAAAAGTAAGAAGAAATAACTTAAATCTAGTTTTGTCATTCCAAATTAAATTTATAATGGAATCTGCGATATCTTTAAATTTACTGCGAATTGAGAGGATTCTCACTCTTGATAGCACCATAACTTTCTTATAGCCTTGTTCTTTCCATCTTGGGCAACGAGGTTGTGTAATGTCTAAAATCTGGCGGTCTAACACTTTTATTTTATTAACTCTTTTTTGCGTTTCCATTCTTATTAGGGTTATTCCTATGCAGAAATGGGTTTATGGATTAGATGAAGCTATGCATCTAATTGCACCCTCTTTTCTTGCAGGATCTAAAGACCCAGGAACAAAACCAGGCTACGCTTTTATATTGGCCATTATTTTTATAATTCTAAATAGTCAACACCCATTTTTTGCGAGGTTATTAACAGTTTTCTTTGCAAGTTTAATACCATTTGTTGGTTTTTCTTTCGGCAAAAAACTTGGAGGAGAAAAGATTGCATGGATCACTGCAATTTTCTTAACATTTCATCATAGGATTTTTGATCTTTCCTACTGGATTATGACAGATGTTCCTTTCACATTTCTCTCATTTCTTAGTACTTATTTTGTTGTCTGTAACTTTCAAAAGTATGAGAAATCTGAAATAAATATACATCTCATATTAATTACAGGTGTGCTTTGTGGTCTTTCATATTTATTTCGACAAATAGGGATTTATCTTATCCTCATGGTTATTCTACTGTATTTTATAACAAAGGGCAACTTGGAAGTCAAATTTAAGAGTTTTATTGTTTTTATTGTAGGAGTAACAATTATGTTATTTCCCTGGTTTCTTTGGAGTTATATACAATTTGGTGTTTTAGACCCTGCGGCTTCTGTTATTAATATTTCTTCATTCTCAGTTTCCTATGTTAATTTATTGAATTATATTTGGCTTATCCTTGTCCTAATTGCATCTAGTGTAATTTTTTTGATAATCTATTTCAAACAGACATTCATTGAAATAAAAAAACTGCTTGGTATTTTGGTTGTTTGCAGTATCTCTGTTCTCTATGTTTTTGCCTTAATTTATTTTGTATTTTTTGAAACAAAAGGTATCTTTAAACTTATACTTTATTATTTCGTACAAATACCTGGGTTGGTATTAGGATTCGATCTAATTAATCAGTATCAGATAACTTCTTATGCTATCATCATTTCAATCATTATCTTCCAAATTTTATTAGTTGGACTTGTGATCGGCTATCGAATGAACAGACTATTTACGAAGGTTACCTTACTCTCCATTATTATATTGCTTATATTTTTGGTGAACATTATTTACTATAAATCACGCTATTTTTATCCAATTATTCCTTTACTAACACCCTTTTTGTGGATTGGGTTGTTTAAAATCAAGGATTCTTTAATTTCTAGTTTACGTAAATTTTACTATAAGTATCCTAACTATTTTAGAAAGGATTTCTTACTCCCATTTCGTAGATCATACAGTCTTTATCTAAGCGTCATGTTTATAGCTGTAATTCTGTTTCCGAATATTGTAGCAGACAGCTTAGCAAATGATGATTATTTATCAACTGATGACATGGTTGTTACATCTCCATTATGGAGAGAATATATCGAAGCTGCTCTTTGGTTTAAAGAAACTAGTGATCCTCAAGCTAAAGTGATGGCGTTTAAAAACTTTGATTTTGAGTATTACTCGCAACGAAAGTGTATTGCACCGTCTCAACAGATATATAGTGAATACTTTCGAAACAATAAACAAGCATATGTCACGGAATTAATGATTTATGCGAAGACGTACAACATAACTCATATCGTTTTTGGGCCGTTTGGATATTCAGATAATATCCTATTTTGGCTTTCAGATCCAGATACAGCACCTTCTTATGTAGAAGTAATTTACTTAAGAAATTCGCCTAAAGTAATCATATATTTGATTCAATGGTCCAAATTTACACCAGCATCTCCTTTTGATTAACT
>JBHLOP010000106.1:0-6592 GCA_048940375.1 Promethearchaeota archaeon
ACACTGTTTCAATTGCGAAGGCCGGAATCATTGCTACATTAAACGCGAGGACCTCAATCCTTGCGGCCGCCAACCCCTATCGCGGTAGGTATAATATACATGCTCCTCCAGCAGAGAACATTAGATTACCAGTTACTATTCTTTCGCGATTTGACTTATTGTTTGCAATAACTGACAGACCAGATGCAGAACACGATAGAGAAATCGCAGAACACATTTTGGCGCTTCATGAGAAGAAAGACACCGCAATCGAAGCTCCAATTGCTCCGGTTCTGCTTAGAAAATATATTGCTTACGCCAAAAATAGAGTTTTTCCCAAATTAACACCAGAAGCAGGAGAAAAACTTCAGGAGTTCTACTTGCGTATGAGAAAGGCTGGAGAGGAAACAAATTCCCCCGTTCCAATAACTGCTCGACAATTGGAAGCACTTGTCAGAATATCTGAAGCAAGAGCAAAAATGGCACTCAGAGATGAAGTTTCAATCGAGGATGCAGAAGCAGCTATACGCTTAGTAAAGTATTCATTATCGCAAGTTGGTGTAGATGAAAGTGGTCGGTTTGATATTGATTCACTTATGTTAGGACAAACAAAAAGCATGAGAGATAAGATTGGAGAACTGCTTGATTTGATAAAAGCATTAGAACAAGAAATGGGAGGCGCTGTGCCAATTTCAAAATTGATTAGCAGAGCAGAAGAAGAGGGCTTTGAACCTCCATTCGTTAAGCGTGCATTAGATAATTTACAGCAAAGCGGAGAAATTTACGAGCCTAAAAGTGGATTTATTAAAAGAATAAGTGAGGCATAAAAACCAATTCATAATTTGTCAATTAATTAGTAATTAACAGGAAACTATTTTACGAAAGAAAATACCCGATATTTAACATTTAACTAACTTCTTTTAATCGGAGGAATTTCGTATTAAGATAGAAAACCTTTCACTTCCTAAAGATGCTTTGGGCTTATTAAAAGACCATGGACTCATGGATCTCTATCCACCACAAGCAGAAGCGATTCAAGGAGGCGTCCTTGATGGAGACAGCATGCTATTAGCGTGTCCAACAGCTTCTGGAAAAACATTGATTGCAGAATTAGCAATGCTGAAGCATATTCTAGAATGGAATGGCAAGGTAATCTATCTCGTTCCACTGAAAGCCTTAGCTTCTGAGAAGAAAGAAGAGTTCCAAAAATATGAGGCTTTGGGAATAAAAACAATAGTAAGTACTGGGGATTTTGATACCAAGGATCAATGGTTGAAAAATTTCGATATAATAATCTGTTCTAACGAGAAAGCTGATTCATTATTACGACATCAGGTTTCTTGGATGAAAGATATTTCACTTATTGTAAGTGATGAAGTTCATCTCATTACCGATCCAAGTCGAGGTCCAACACTTGAAGTAGTCCTGTCTAAACTAAGACAAATAAATCCAGAAGCTCAACTTCTTGCACTTTCTGCAACTATAAAGAATGCGAACGAAATTGCAGAGTGGTTAAATGCTAAATTAATTCTGAGCGAATGGAGACCTGTAATCTTACGAGAGGGGGTTTATTACAACGGAACAATTGAGTTTGAAGATGGAGAATTAGAAGAAATCACAGCCACATCCATAAAACCGGAAAAAATTAGCAAAAGAAAAACAACAGCCAAAAAAAGAAAGAAAAAAACAAGACAAACTATTGATGACCCCATGATAAACTTACTAAGAGATATACTACGTAAAAATGGACAGATGATAGTTTTTACAAATACAAGAAAATCGACGATGTCATTAGCTTCTAAATTAGCGAGATCTATACCAGTTTTTTTGACAGATGAAAACAGAGATGTATTCAAAAGTATCAACGAAGAAATCTTGTCTGCGGGGGCAGACACTTCATTACGAGCACGTTTAGCGCAGACAGTTTTAGGAGGAGTAGCATTTCATCATGCTGGGATGGATTATCGGCATAGAAGGATAGTAGAGGCTTACTTCAAAGAGAGAATCATTTTTGCAATTTGTGCGACTCCGACACTCGCCGCAGGTCTTAACCTTCCAGCAAGACGAGTTGTAATAAGAGATTATAAGAGATACAGTTTTAGTAGAGTAAGATTGGGAAACCTAGTAGAAATACCTGTATTAGAGTATAAACAAATGGCAGGTAGAGCTGGAAGACCAAAGTTTGATACTGTTGGCGAAGCCATTCTAATTTCCAAGTCAGAAGAAGAAAAAGATGAACTAATGGAACGCTATATAAAAGGGGATACTGAAAGAATTACCTCAAAACTTGCAGCGCTATCTTCTCTGAGAAGTCATCTTTTAGGTATTATTGCCACTGGTTTTGTTGATACAGAGGGTGACATTTACAAGTTTTTAGAGAATACCTTTTATGGTCATCAATATGCAATGGAAGAAATTTCAGCGATAATTTCTGATGTGATTGGCTTTTTAATTACAGAACAGTTGATTGAATATAAGAATGGAAAAATTATTGCAACCAAATTTGGCAAACGTGTTTCGAATCTTTACATAGATCCCTTATCAGGTGCTATAATCAAAAATACACTTCAAAATAATAAAGATGAGATAATTACCGAACTAGGTCTTCTTCACCTAATCTGTTCAACGCCAAACATGCTTCAGTTTTACTTACGAAAGAAAGATTATGGAGAAATGATGTTCTTTGTAGAGGATAATTACAATGAATTTTTAATCGATATACCTGATGAATACGATCCTGATTTCGAGTTTTTCTTATCAAATATTAAAACAGCAAAAGTACTACTTGATTGGATCGATGAGGTGTCAGAAGAAGATTTAGCTATGCGCTATTCTATCACTTCTGGTGATTTATATAATCTAACAGAAACAGCCGAATGGCTGCTATACGCAACCGCAGAGATAGCCCGACTTTTCAAATTAAAAGAACTGCGGAAATTAGCGGAAACACTCAGAACAAGAGTAAAATATGGGGTAAAGGAAGAAGTTGCAGAATTAGTCAACATCAAAGGTATTGGGAGAAAAAGAGGGCGTTTATTGTATAAAAATGGGATTAAAACAATTGAAGATCTCAAAACAGCTCCGATTGCGAAGTTACTAAATATCCCCACTTTAGGTAGATCACTTCTTAGAGATATCTTTCAACAAATAGGACGTGAATTCGATACATCAGGTTTAACACCAGAAGAAATCGAAAAGAAAAAACCTAGTCAAACGCGTTTAACTTCTTATTAATATTTTATAATCTCAATCGAACTCAGGTATTTCATTAATCCGGATATGAAAAAAGTCGAACGAAGAAACCTCTGCAAGCATTGATTCTTTTGTTTTGTGAGAAACGAAAAAATAATTCTTATAGGTATTATCATACATTTTTTAAATAGTGTCACCTATTGAAGAAATACTCTCTTAATACCTTGTCTTGGTATTTGGAAAGTTTTTTCAAAGCAAACTATAGTAAATGGTGGAATCTGTGACAACAGGAATCGTTTATTCACCAGAATATCTTGAACATATTCCTACCCGCTCAACCCATCCTGAAGCAAGACGAAGACTAATTTTGATTAAGCAAATTTTAGATGAATATAATGTGTTTGCCAATCCATTAATTCAATTAATTGAGCCAAGACCAGCAACTGTAGAAGATGTGCTAGCTGTACATTCTGAGAAACTCGTTGAACTCGTAAAACACACATCAGAAGAAGGTGGAGGTTATCTTGACCCAGATACAGTAGCATCACAAAGAACTTTTGAGATAGCGTTACTTGCCGCAGGTGGTGTAATAGAAGCTGTCGAACAATGCATTCAAGGAGCAGTTGAAAACTCTTTTGCGATAATACGCCCTCCCGGACACCATGCGACGAAAAAAAGAGCAATGGGATTCTGTTTTTTCAATAATATTGCTATCGCTGCAAATTATCTTCTGAAAAAACATGAAATGGATAGAGTTGCCATTTTAGATATTGATAGTCATCATGGGAATGGGACACAAGACATTTTTTATGATTCATCAGAAGTGCTATATATCTCACTCCATCAAGATCCTTTGACTTGCTATCCAGGAACGGGCTATATTGAAGATCTTGGAGTTGGAAAAGGTCTTGGGTACAACATAAACATTCCTCTGCGCCCTTTAACAACTGATGAACCCTATCTCTATGCTGTTAATGAAATTGCTGTTCCTATAATTGATCAATTCGAACCAGAGTTCATTTTAGTGTCAGCAGGCTATGATACCTATTATCGCGATCCTCTAACACATATGGCATTAACAACAAATGCCTACAAAGAAATTTTCCGTACAGTAAAGGAACTTTCAACAACATGTAAAAATAATGCGTTTGTTACAGCGCTTGAAGGAGGATACAGTCAAAGAGGTTTACAAATGGGTGTGTTAATTTCTATTTCTGAAATGGCAGGACTCGGTATTGAGATTGAAGAAGCACCCCCAGAGGACAATCAAGATATTAATTATGAATACACCCAAAAAATTGTAGAAAAACTCAAAAACTCTCTCTATGAGTTTTGGAACTTCTAAAACTTTACCAGATACAATATTTTTCGTAGATTTTTGTAGGATATACAATAATCCACGGAACTATAACATCCCATGCAGATTGCACGGTATTCAATATTAATACATATACTACAATTTCCATTAAAGGAGTTCCAAAAAGCAAACGAACGACAACTACAACCAATGGAAGCATTATAACTATTCTTACAAGAGTTGCGATTATTCCAGAAGAAAACCAACGTTGTGTTGAGGCAAAGTCGTGTGCAGAACAAGATTCACGTTTTGAGAATCGTAAGATTGCCCATGGCACTACTATCATTGGTAAAGTAGCCGCCAACTTCATAAATGGTCCAATGGGAGCAAATGGGTCAAAAAACATTAAACCCATTGTTCCTGCTACACTACAGATTATACCTGAGCGAATACCAAAAATAAGAAAACAGACAATCCAAACAAGGCTAATAGGATCTAACAAGGCAATTCCCCAAGGGAGCCTTGGTATAAATGCAGCTGAAAAAGATACCACAATAGAGAGTGCTCCAAAAAGCGCAGCGCCAGCAATTTCTAAGGTAGGGGAATAATACACTTTTGTGACCATAATTAATACTTCCTTTATACTTGAAACTGCAGAGATCAAAATAGCCTAATAAAGTTTGTGTTCCTACTCAATTTTGATATTATTTAAAAAATAATCCAATCAAATAAACAAATATTTGATCATTAAGCATCACTATTAAATCATGTAAATCCTTATTAGTTATAGAAATTCATTAAATTTTTTCTGTTAGAAGCTTTGTGAGTTCCTTTTCAGCCGTCCAATATGAATGTGGCAAGAAGTTTTGAATTTAACTGTATTTTATAAAAAAATCTTATATCAAATAAAAATCCTTAAATATTCTCACAAATTGCAGTAAGCACACATTTCAATACTATCTTTAGATATGGGGCTGATTACTGGGGCCACCCCTATTCACAAAGAATATGGGCTCTATGTGGTCTAGCATGGTATGATTCCCGCCCGGGGCGCGGGAGATCCTGGGTTCAAAAAATAGGGACATATTGTCTTTATTTGAATTTCCTGGCGGCCCCATCATCACCCATTTCCCACAGCAATGTAAATATGAGTCTAGTAGGTTAAACCTATGAGTTTATCAGAAAAAGAAGTGGAGCATATCGCAGAACTTGCAAAAATAAAAATCACGGAAAAAGAAAAAAAGCAATTCACAAAGCAGTTCAATGAAATTTTGCAGTTCTTTCATCAACTAGATGAAATTGACACTTCATTGATTAAGCCTACTTTTCATGTAGTTGATATCAAAAACAGGTTTCGAGATGATAACATAGAACCTACGCTTTCAACCGACGAAACGCTTAAGAATGCACCAAAAAAAGAAAAGGACTTTTTTAAAGCACCAAAATTATTCGATTGATGAATTAACTTCTTTTCAAAAACTCCTTAAGATTTAAAGGCATCTTGAAATTTGGCTAGGACCTCATTGCAAAGTTCAGACAGTTTGTCAGAAGCATCGATAAGTGCTTCAGTTGGTGTTTTTTGTCCATTTGTTTTAATATAAAAGATTGGATTTGCATGAGTTGGATGATCAATCTTGTATGAAACAAATTCTACATTATCATCATCTAATAATATGTTTCGTAATGCATTACATAGGGTATGATCCTCACCTTCGATTTCAAATTCAAGGCTATTGCTTTCTTTCTTCATATCTAAAATATTTACTTTCATTTCCGTCACCTTCTAATGCCCTTCAATAAGGATCGAAATAAGAATGAATGTAAAAATTCTGTGATTTATGAAATTCTTCTTAATATGACTCTAGCCAACTATTCATAAACATGACAAACTAGATGCTTTCGATAACATCAATATCATTGCTTAAGAATGCTTTTAAAAAGTTGTTTATGTTGACTGCAAAACTATATCGATCCTCTTCTTTTTTGTCTTTTCTAATCATTCCTGATTCTAAAGCACGTTCAAGGATTGTAAATGGATCTAAATCACTTATGACCGCAAGAATTGCTAATTGTTCACGGACAACTTTTGGTTTAATAAAAACATCAGTTTCTCTTATTAAAGAG
>JBHLOP010000107.1:0-6510 GCA_048940375.1 Promethearchaeota archaeon
CGAAGAATTGCACGAGAAATTCAAAGAAGCACTAGCTACAAGCGAACGACGGTTCAGAGAGTTGGCTGTGCTTTTACCAGTAACTGTTTTTGAAATAGATTTGTATGCAAAACTTACTTTTGTTAACCGTGTTGCTTTTGACATTTTTGGTTATTCTCAAGAAGACTTTGATAGAGGGATCAATGTATATCAAGTAATAGCTCAAGAAGATCACGAGAGGCTTAAAGAAAGCATTTCTAGATCATATAAAGGAGAAGATATTGGAATAATCGAATTTACTGCTAAGAAAAAAGACGGAAGTAGGTTCCCAGTTAATATACATAGTAACGTGATTAAGAATGGTGATGGAGTTCCTATTGGCTATAGAGGGATTTTAATTGACATTACTGAGCGCAAGAGGACTGAGGAGGCGTTAAAGGAAAGTGAAAAGCGTTATCGTGGGTTATATGAATCCTCTAGAGATGGGATTATCTCTGTAGATATGGACGGAAACATTATAGAGTGTAATCAGTCTTTAGCTGATATGCTCGGCTTTACTAAGGAGGAACTTTATCGTTCAAAATTCAAAAATCTCATGCCTAATAAATGGCTTGCGAAAACGGCACAAATTCTCAATGAACAAATAACTCCCCTGGGCTTCTCTGATGTATATGAATTGGAAGCTGTTAAGAAAGATGGGACAATTATTCCTATTTCTGCAAGGACATGGCTCATAAAAGATAAGGATGGCAATTTAACAGGGACATGGGCTATTATCCGAGATATTAGTAAACGAAAACGAGTTGAAGAAGCATTTAAAGAGAGTGAGAAACGTTATCGTTCCCTTTTTGAGGATTCAAGAGATGCTATATATTTTACCACCCGAGAAGGTAAACTAATCAACTTTAATCAAGCATTAATTGAATTGTTCGGTTTTAGCAGCGAAGAGTTGCAAAAAATAAACGTCCGAGAGTTATATATTGATCCTACAGATCGCTCAGTATTTCAACGAGAGATAGAACAAAAAGGATCAGTCAGAAACTATGAATTAAAATTGCGAAAGAAAGAAAATACCGAGATTGATTGCTTGCTTACTGCGACAGTGCGGCGGGATAATGATGGGAAAATTATAGGATACCAGGGTATTATTCGTGATATCACTGAAAGAAAAAAACTAGAGCGGCAACTAATTGAATCCGAAGAGAAATACCGAACGCTTGTAGAGAAAGATCCAAACATGATTTATTTAATAAAAGATGGGAAGGTTGCGTTTGCTAATCAAGCACTTTTGAATACCTTAGGATATTCACTTAAAGAAATACTTGACATGGGCTTAGATGATTTGTCAGCAATTGTTCCTGAACAGAGAGAGATGATAAAAGAGAGACTGAAAAAAAGAATTGCTGGAGAAAATGTGCCTGAATCTTATGAGTTTTCTGTGATGACAAAAACTGGTGAAATAATTCCTTGTCTTCTTAATACAACTTCTTTTGAATTGGAAGGAACACGTATTATTCAAGGTGTTTTGACTGATATCCGTAAAGTTACGAAATTAGAAAAAGAACTCAAAGAGTCTGAGGAACGCTATCGTGGGCTTTACAATTCCACAATAGACGGTATTGTTTCTTCAGATACGGAACGAAATATTTTAGATTGTAATCAAGCATTTATAGACATGCATGGTTATACGAAAGAGGAGATATATCAGTTAACGCTCCAAGAACTGATTCCCAGTAAATGGAACAAAATAATTGACAGAATGATTAACGAACAACTCATTCCATATGGCTATTCGGACGAGTTCGAGTTAGAAGGCATTAAGAAAGACGGAACAATTTTTCCTGTCTCCGCAAGATCTTGGCTCACCAAGAATAAAGAAGGCAAACCTTTAGAAGTATGGTCTATTATACGTGATATTACAGAGCGTAAGCGTGCTGAAGAAGCTTTAATTGAGTCAGAAGAGCGTTACCGAGGATTATATGAATCTTCAATAGATGGCATTGTCTCCGCAGATGGTGGAAATATTATAGAGTGCAATCAGGCTTTTACAGATATGCTTGGATACACAAAAGAAGAAATCAAAAAAATGAACTATATGGATCTCGTGCCTAGCAAATGGCATAATGAATTAACACAAGTACTTATCGAACCTTTGCAAAAAAAAGGATACTCAGATGAATATCATCTAGAAATAATGAAGAAAGATGGTTCATTAATCCCTGTTTCTATTAGTGCATGGCTGATGAGAGATAAAGAGGGGTTTGCGAGCAAAAGATGGGCTATCATTAGAGATATCTCCGAAAAACGAAAGATGGAGGAAGAACTTCGCAAAATCGATAAACTTGAATCGCTTGGCATTCTTGCAGGCGGCATTGCTCACGATTTTAATAATATACTTACTGGGATTTTAGGCAATATCACTCTTGCAAAAATGTATGCTCCATTTAGGGAAAAAGTGCTAGAAAGGTTGACTGAGGCTGAAAAAGCTACAATGCGGGCAAGAGAGTTGACCCAACAATTGCTTACTTTTTCCAAAGGCGGCGCTCCAGTTAAGAAAACCACTTCTATTGACAAATTACTCAGAGATACAACTGTTTTTACCTTGAGTGGATCCAAAGTCAAGTGCAAATTTTCTATTCCTGAAGATATCTGGTCAGTCGAAATTGATGAAGGACAGATCAGCCAGGTTCTAAACAATCTTATTATCAATGCTGACCAAGCTATGCCAGAGGGTGGAATAATCAGTATCAGTGCTGAAAATGTGATCATTGGTGGGAAAGATGTTTTGCCGTTACAAGAGGGAAGCTACGTAAAGTTAAGTATAAAAGATCAGGGGATTGGTATTCCAGAAGAATACCTTCAAAAGATATTCGATCCCTATTTCACAACAAAACAAAAAGGAAGCGGTTTAGGTCTCACGATCGCTTATTCAATTATAAAAAATCATAAGGGGCATATTGCTGTAGAATCAAAACTTGGCGTTGGTTCTAACTTTTCTATCTATATTCCTGCATTAAAAACACAAGTCCCGAAAGAGAAAGAAGCGGAAAATAGACCTATCACTGGCAAAGGAAAAATTATGGTCATGGATGATGAAGAGATCATCAGGGACTCTTTAGGTGAGATATTAACCTTTTTAGGGTACGAAGTTAGGTTTGCTAGAGACGGTGAAGAAGCATTAGCAATATACAAGAAAGCTAAAGACACAGGACAATCTTTCGATGCTGTTATTCTTGATTTGACTATTCGGGGTGGTATGGGTGGCAAAGAAACTATTGGAAAACTCATTGAAATTGATCCGAAAGTCAAAGCTATAGTTTCAAGCGGATATTCAACAGATCCTGTTATGGCTGATTTTAAAAATTATGGTTTTAGTGGAGTAGTTGCCAAACCATATGATATCAAGGAATTAAATGAAGCATTAGACAGTGTTATTAATGGAATGGAACCCTCTTAACTAATTTAATTAGCATTTAAAACTAGATTGTCTCAGATCCAATTTCTCAAGAATTTTAATTGAATATTCCTCGATTTCATCAGCACATCTTCGAAACGCTTCCGTTGAGAGCCCATAAGGGTCGTCTACATCTAAATCTTCCGTTTCTCCACCGCATTCTTTCAATGTAACCACCTTTTTTGAATTGTTGGTGTAGTATGATAGTATATGCTGCTTAACACTTTCATCGAGCGTTAAAATAAGCTCTGCTTCTCTTGCCATCTCTTTCGTAAGTTGCACGCCGCCATATTCTGAAATATCGATTCCTCGTTCTTTGGCTACTTGTATGGATTTCGAATGTGGCGGTGAACCTTCGTAAGCATGGATTCCTGCTGAGCTAACAATTATACTATCTGGTTTTTCACTGTTCTCTAGTAACTGTTTGAAGATTCCTTCTGCAAGAGGGCTTCGACACAAATTTGCATAACAGACAAAAATTATTTTCATAGGAGACAAATGATACACTCCTTTTTAGAAATTAAAAAAGAAAGATGTTTGATTGAAGAAAGCTGTATGACGGATAACCACACAAGAATGCACCAGTACTTTTATTGTATAAGGAATTTCGTTGGGTGTATATACTTTATTAGTAGAAGAATAGTTGAGTATCTACGGTGCGTAGGGAATTTACGCCTGTGGACATAGTGACCTTCGTAACTCACAAGGGGATCGAGTCTGTTGGTTGAAGCAGGAAGCCTCATTGCTTTTGCTTGAGGTTGCTCACTTTCGGCTTTCTTCATAAGCTTTCTTCACTTCGTGAACATCACGTTCCTTTCGCAGAGGATAGAGATCATCTGGCCAGTCATCGGGTAATACAAGTCGACTCAAGCCGGGATGACCCTCAAAATTAATTCCGACTAGGTCATGAACCTCGCGTTCATACAAAACTGCGCCAAAAAGGACGGGCGTAATTGACGCGATCGTAGGGTTATCTTTAGGCAAAAGAGCTCTCACTGTAACTTCTATCTCAGTTTCGCCTAACCCTTTTGGTCTTGTAGCAATATGATATAAGATTTCGAAAGATTCTTCAGCTTCCAAACCTGTAATCGTACTTACGTGCGTTCCACTGAACTCATTCTTCAGAAAAGATACAGCATCCAGAATTGACTCTTTTTTGAATGTGAGGTATACTCTTCTAGGGCGCTCAATTTTTGAATCTGTTAATTCAGCTCCAAATTTTGCTTTTGCAGCGTCAATAATTTTGTTCTCTATTTCTAACTCACTCATTTTATTCACATCTTATGATTATTGCCTTGTAACTATTTATTTGCAAGACTATCTCAAAAAATGATGATAGCAATAGTTGAAGGTTATTGAAATTTAAGTTTTACTTTTCTAGGAAACATACTGTTTTGATTAACATACTGCGGAACCTTCAAATATAATTCAACGTCAGAGAGGCTGATAAATCGTATAAGACGTTATTTCTTAAATTGTAATCAGTATATCGAATTATATCTTGTTGGGGACCGTGTAAAGAAATGAGATGTTTGTTTGCTTGTTGTGAGTGGGAATACGGTTAAAAGTAAAATGTTTTATGACATAGGAATAAATGTGGTATCTGTCATTATCGTTCATTATATTTCATTCACAACAGCTTCATTCGAAGAAAACTTTATATGCCAAAAGTAAGTGATGGCTCTTCGTTTTTGTTATATTGGTTTAGAAATATTCCAAAATAGTAAATTATGCGGTGAGATTATGCAAGTAATCGAATTTATGAGTATCTGGCATTTAATTATACTTGTTGGACTTATTTTAACTGCTATACTCGCCATTGAATCTCGCTCAATAGTGTATTGCGTGATTTCGTTAGCAATAATGTCTGTTTTGTTAGGCGTGCTTTTTATATTATTGGATGCTCCTTATGTGGGTGTATTTCAAATCGCGGTCTATGCTGGAGCGATCACCATACTTATGTTGGCGACAATAAGTCTTGTCTCTCAAGAAGAGCGGGAGGTTAAATAAATGGCAGACAAGAGTTCGGTTAGTCATATTAGAATCGTCTTTGAAATAATTGGCGCCTTGCTTGGAATTGGATTCTTTATTCTTTTATTTTCAAGCATCTTTACGATAACTCCCTTCACTTATGGCCAACCACTACTTACTGTAGAGCTTGGAGACATTCCACAAGCAGTGACTCAGAACCTATGGAGTAATCGTGGAATTGATATGATCTTACAGGCGCTAGTATTATTCGCTACCGCAATTGGAGCGGCGGCAGTATTTAGAGAAGAACTCAAAAGGAGGGAGGAAGAATAATGGCAATACCACCCCTTCCCGTATCTTATTACCTGGGAACAGCTATTGTCCTTTATGTAATCGGTTTTTATTGTTTTGTAAGTAAACGAAACATGGTTAAACTCATTATCGGTCTTGAAATCCTACTTGACGGAGCGCATCTCAATTTTATAGCATTTAGCGCGTACGCAAATGGTGGACTAATTGATCCACTAGTACATTCTATTGTAATCACATCCATAGTTATAGGCGGTTGTATTGCAGCTGTTGCAATGGCGCTCATTCTAGCTGCTTATCGTCAGTATAATACTATCAATATTCGCGAACTAAGGCGATTAAAGGAGTAGAGGTGTTTAAAAGATGTTACCTTACGCACCCTGGCTTTGCTGGGCAATTCCAATGATTGGAGCGGTTTTAACCCCACTTTTTGCAAAAGCCCATCCAAAAATTAGAGATTATATGGCAGTCCTTTTTTCTTTAGTGGCTGCTGGATTTGCGTTATCTATGATTCCAGATATTTTAACAGGAAATGTTGTGAATTATGATCCTCTCTTGTTAAATACGTTGAATGGTACAGAACACGTCCCATTTGATTGGACAGTGCCTTGGATACCTTTCATTAATATAAATGCTGGAGTCCTGGTAGATCCTCTGTCCGTCTTAATGGCGAACGTGGCCACTTGTATAAGCGCTCTTATAATGATCTACAGCCTTGGATATATGGCACATGACCCTGACCAAACCCGCTACTGGTTTTGGATGCAGTTTTTCATCGGAGGTATGACACTTCTTGT
>JBHLOP010000108.1:0-3485 GCA_048940375.1 Promethearchaeota archaeon
AGAGCAACATGTTTTGGCTAGGTCGAGGATTAGGTAGAGGACTTTTCAGAAATATACTAGAACGAAAAGTGAGTCCAGTTGAATTTTTGATATTGGTTCTGTTACAAGAAAAGCCGATGGCAGGTTCAGATATTATACAAGATCTAAAAGCAAAGTTTGGTGGTGCATGGGAGCCAAAAAGCGGCACAATATATCCTACACTCTCCAGACTAGAAAATGATAAGTTGATTCAGAATATTACTGAAAGTGGAGAGGGTGGAGCAAAAAAGATGTATCAATTAACGGACAAGGGAAAGGGTGTTCTAAAGATTATTGCAGAACGTTTTGATCAAGAAATAGACCTACTAGGCAAATTTGTTAGCTTTATCGACGAATATTTTAGCCCTTACCAAACATATGTAGAAAATAGACTCAAAGATGTTATACAGCTTATGGAAGATAGAGGTAAACAATTAAGAGAATGGTTAATTCAAATTGTGCAGCCAGGTCAGCTCGTAGAGGTTCTTACCCAGTATAAAAAAATTCTAGAAAGTGAGTTAGAGGCTGTCAACAGTACTCTAAGCAATTCAAAAAAGAATTCTAGCAACGATTCAAAATCTTTTGAGATTAGTGTTGAATAAACACTAATAGTCACAATTTAATGCGTTCTTATTCAATTTTTAGTGATTTTTTATGATTTAATGGTTAAATGAGTTGAAATCCTTGCGAATGAAAGAGGAGGTTATTAAATGCGAATTTTAGTGTTTACAGGAAAAGGCGGCACAGGAAAGACAACTGTGTCGGCAGCTACAGGTTTACGATGTGCAGAGAATGGTAAAAAGACTCTAATGCTAAGCACAGATCCTGCTCATAGTTTAAGTGACGCAGTAGGTATCAATTTAGGTGATCACTCCCCGAAAAAGATAAGAGATAACTTATATGGCCTGGAAATAGATTCTCAGCGTCTAATGGAAGAAAAATGGGAGGTTGTACTCAAATATCTTACACAATTATTTACTGCGAGAGGCTTCGATCAAGCTTTAGCGAGTGAGATGGTAGTTATTCCTGGAATGGATGAGTTATTTAGTCTGTTAACTATCCGTCAGTACATAAATGAGTACGATGTTATTGTACTGGACACGGCACCTACAGGACATACACTTCGTTTAATGAGTTTTCCAGAGGTCCTCGGATCACTTGGTCGAAATCTCGTAGAACTCGAAAAGATTATTCTTGAGGAATTAAAGCCACTTCGGATGCTTTTACCTGTCTCGTTACCTGGATCAGATGTACAAAAAGTTACAGATTCTTTGATTGAAGAAGCGATGGAAGTTCGAGAATTGCTAGTAGATCCATCGGTCACAACAGTTAAGTTGGTGGTTAATCCAGAAAAAATGGTATTACTAGAATCGATGCGCACCTTAACTTTTATGAATTTGTTTGGTTTCCTTGTTGACGGAGTCGTAGTCAATAGATTACTACCTGAGGAAGTTAGTGATCCATTTTTTGTGCGTTGGAAACAACAGCAAGCCGATTATATGAATCAGATCGATGAAGCATTCGATCCACTTCCAATTCTTCCAGTTCCACTGTTTCAGGAAGAAATCATTGGTATCAAGCTTCTTGGAAAAGTTGCAGACGTACTCTATCATGATAAAGATCCAACTGATACTCTAACTACAGAGAGACCTTTTCAACTTGTGCAACAAGATAATGGAAACTATGAACTGATTATAAAACTTCCATTCAGCGAGAAAGGTGAATTAGCAATCGAACACGATCGAAACACCCTGGTCATTCGCGTAGCAACAACTATTGGAAAATACAAACGTGTATTATATCTCCCAACCGTTGTTCGAGATCTTGATATCGAAAAGGCGAAATTCCACGAAAATGAGTTAAAGATCTTATTTATCAAAGGATGAGTCATTAGACGTTACTCATCGCAATAGCTTTACTTTAAAAGTAATAGTTCAATCTAAAGAGAGATTCTTTGCTTTATTTGTACCTGGCATAAATAGAAAAATTATAGGGCCAGCAGCAATCTCTATACCTTTGAGTACTTCATTTTGTAAGCCTTTAACGAGAATTACTGCCCTTGAAATATCTATAAGACTGTAATTAGAAAATACTGCAATCATATACAATTTTTTGAGCCGGTATAGGAATTGAACTATTATAGGGTTTAAAGAATAGACCCGTTGAGAGGGGCTATTAGGTGCAAGAATCATCCGTCGGCTTTGCGGCGCGGTTCTAAGTTTTTTTGAAAGAAGTTCAATTTGGTTAATACTTGAAGGGTTCCCTTCATCTGTTACTCCTTGATAGTTTCTAATTGCATTGTCAAGCAACGGACTGCTAATATTTTCATTTAATCTTTCCATGGTTTGACTCGAATCAAAATCAGAAGAATCTAAATCATCAATTCTTACAGTAAAAAAGAGATCAAATGACCCATTATTTTCTCTGCTATATTTTTTGAATTTAGTTTCTAATTCTGAAAGAAAACTTTGATAGTTTCTTGATTGAAATAAAATAGGTCCAGGTAAAGTTGTAGTATTTAAAGGCTGATTTTCGTTCGCTAAAGTAGCAGAGCCAGCTAAATTTTCTTGTAGTTCAGGAATTGAGGTATCATATATGTGAGCCGACCCTGAAATAGTTGTTAATGTGCCTGCGGCTTTCTGGGCGCCATACAAATTAAATGCACCGTCATATCTGAGAAATGTTTCATAAAGACCTGCTACATCATCAGAGTGTGCTCTTCCCATATCATTACTTCGAATGTAAGCGATCATGTGAAGTTTTTTTGAGGAAAAATCATTGTAATACAATGCTATATCAACACAAGGTGGATTAGCACTGTTTAAATCCTCTATCGGATTCCAAAGTTGTGCGAACGCAGTTCTGGAGGTTTTTAATTGCTCAACTGCCAGTTTGGTCTGATCAAAGCCAAATCGCTTTCTCACACACCACCCGTAGGTGTACGTGTGATCACCCTTTTCGCCGCTTAGATACTGTGGTAGGTATTGTGTTCTTATAACCTCTGGAGATAGTCCAACATAATTTCTAGGAACTATTCGCCCACTTTTCCAGTCGGTCAAGTGAGAAATACAACACAAGGTTTCCCTAGTTTTCTGTTGCTTATCTTCTGTAATTACAGGGAATCCCTGTTCAATTATTTTTGAAACATATGTTTTCCATACTAAATCGATTGATCGTCCTCTAATGATATATGGACCATAAAGATCCTCAATGTTTTCTGCACATTTAAACACTACTTATCCTTCCAAACCAAGCTTATAATAGGGGTGTGGAGGTCTAGGTGATATATCATAGGTTTTAATTAACTCATCAGCAACCATAATTTCAATGGCCGCAACCATAGGAAAGATTTTATCAGCCTTTTTTATTGGGCCATACATATTGATATCTATCCCGAAATTTGATGGGAACGCATAATTGAATCCAAAATCTAATGATTTTGCTGATATTCCTTTTTCCTTTTTTGG
>JBHLOP010000108.1:3585-6489 GCA_048940375.1 Promethearchaeota archaeon
TCAATAGCAGTTGGTGTTTCACCAACGACATGTACCATTGACGGTATTTCGAATTCATGCGACTTCAGTTCTTGCTGATAAATGTAATCAGCGGCTAGTTTTTTGTCAAAAAATCCTTTATCAGAATTTTCCACTATCTTATCACCCTTGTAGAAAATTGTTCCGGCTAAGACACAAGGATATTCTCCACGTTGTCCCCCGATCTTTGTGCCGCCGATATCGTAGATGAATAGCTGTGAATTAGAAAAAAAGAGCGGATTTCCTACAAGTATATTTTCTGTTTTCGTTACATCAATCTCAGTAATATCGTATTTTATATCAGCTAATCTTTCGAAATTATAATTTAACTTTTGCACGGGAGGAAAGAGAGGTTCATCGGGGAATGCTTCAAATACTTGCTCTCCAAGTTTAGCGACCTCTTCTAAAATTTTGTTAAGGTCTGTTTCATTACGCAAATCCAAAATATTCACTATCTGCTGTTGAAAACGCGAAACCCAAATGAAAGGATCGGTATTTTTGAAATATCGGGGCAGTAGCGTGGGTATTGTACCATTGCTTCCAATGATGGTAAAATTATCATCAATACCGTTGTTATAGAGGCTAATAATAGTCTGTCCGGGCTCATGACCTTTTACTCTCTCGCCAGTGACGACTATTACGCGAATATTTGGGTTAGAACATATATTTTGTAATATTTTTGCTATACCCTCATTTTCAACTTCACAAAAACCCGCAAGTGCAATATCATCCCTTTTTGAGTTTATGAGAAGGCTTGGCAACTCATAAGAACCGCATGTTATAATAGCTATATGAGCTTTTGGATTACCTAGTACCCAATCACCAGAAACTGGAGGCCATTTCCTTAGTTTGATATCGTCTGTTGTCATTAATATCAACTATTACGGGATTTTTGCAATTTGATAATAATCATACTTTTTTTAAACAATTGCTACTCTAATTCAACGAACTAGGACATAATTACCAAAAGAGTGCGTTTTCTCTGGGTCTAGCAAGCAATAATGCAGATTCTGTTCCCTTTTGAAATTTGTAGCCACGTATTATAATAACAGGAAACCCCTCACTTGATTGTCCCATGATTAACTCTGCCGCAGAAGCAAGTTCATCTGCAATTCCAATTAGTGTTGTTTTTAATGTGTACCCAAAGAGATCTTTAACTCCTCTTAAATCTAGGATCGGTTTAATCCCTGATGTCCCAATAGCCACATTAACTGCCCCAGACCGCAATGCTCTACCAAAAGTATCAGTAATTATCACCGCTACTTCTGCCCCAAATTTTTCAAGAATTTTTTTTCTAATTTTTTCCGCAGAGCGATCTGAATTTTCTGGCAAAAGAAGAACATAGTTTTCTCCAAGAGAATTAGATTGATCTACTCCTGCATTTGCCATTACCCATCCTGCTGGTGTTTTTGATTCAATGATTAATATTCCATCTTTCATCCGTACAATTGATTTTGCTTGATTGAGAATCACTTCTACATGTCTTGGGTCTTTATCGCATTGATCTGCAATTGTTTGTGCAAACTCAGAAGGTATGACAGTCCTTAAATCTACCAATCTTCCTTCTGCTCGTGAAACTATCGCATGAGCTATAACTATTATATCCTCTTCCTGTATTATAATCCCGGCGTTGTTAGTACATTTGCATATTATTTCTCCAAGATCATCCCCATCTCTTATGATTGGTATACTAGGGATTGGAAAGATTTCAATCTTCGGGAGTTTCAATTCATCTATCTCCTTTGAGTCTTTTTAAGTAAAGCTTTTAGTTTCTTCAGATCGCTTGGAGTGTTTACATTGAAAAACATATTTAGTTGAGGGTCAAATTGTCTTAAGATTTCGGCGTTAATATACAAAACTTTTACATTTTGCAGCAGGCCATCTAATTTATATTGATTTTTCTGTATCAGTTCCTGTGATTTTTTTCTTGCAGTTTCTGTTCTGTAAATAGCATGTAAGGGCTCGATAAACCCGTTTGGCCATCGAGGTAATATCACGTCATAGTCTTCAGATAACTCAATTAATAGGAGTAAGGCATCTCGATTTAATAATGGTGTATCGTTTGGTAACAATATGGTGTATTTGCCAGTTGCATGCATAAATGCTGCATGTGCACCCAGCAAGGAACTCCTAATAGACCCCCTTTTGTCAATCACTATTTCTGCAAGATTTTTTATGACTTCAAGATATTTTTCTTTTTGACTTTCTGTGCTTACAATGACTAGAATATTATTGGAAAGTTCTTGAACAATCTCTATCATCCATAAAATCATTGGTTTGTTGTTCAGCAGGAGTAAGCCTTTGTCTGGAGTAATTGTCTTAAGTCTACGAGATTCTCCTCCCGATAAAATCGCTATTGTGGTACTCATTGAGATTGATACTTCCATTTGCGCTTCGTTATATTCTAGTTGCTATAAAGTCTACGATAACTTCAGCTATGTTTAATTTTGTAGTTTTTTGCAGGCCTTCCCATGCAGGGCATGCATTTACTTCAAGTAGGTAGTAATCCACATCCTGTTCATTTTCAGGGATCATTATATCTATTCCAGCGATTTCGCAACCTATAATTTGAGCCGCCCTAACGCAGATTTTCTTTAACTTCTCATCCAGTTCACACAATTCTGGAGTAGCTCCTAAACTAACATTTGTTTTCCAACCATTTTTTTCTGCAACCCGGTACATGGCCGCAATAACTTGATCTCCTATAACTAAGGCTCTAATGTCTCGATTTCCATGTGGAATAAATTTCTGGAGATAAATTGTAAAATTAAATTTCTCTAAAGTTTCAAATATTAAATATGCTGCGTCCTCATCTGTTATACGAGTAATTCCCTTGCCCATTGAACCAAACAACGGTTTTATTACTATATCTTTATAGTTTCTAAA
>JBHLOP010000109.1:0-4373 GCA_048940375.1 Promethearchaeota archaeon
TTTCAAGAAGAAGAAGGTGCTCAATTCAGGTTCAACTGGGCTTTACAGAGCGAAAAAGAACATGCAAAGCTTTACAAGAAGGACGAATTTAAAGAGTTTTAGCAACTATTCCCTTATTTTTTCTAATTTTTGTCTAATGTAGCTAAAAGAAGAAGAGATTTAATCAGCTCAATATGCAAGGCAAGAGTTACAGAGATTTCTTTTGATTCTATCATTGTCGTTTACGTGTTCAATTACTGCCTGTATAAGTGGATCTTGTGATACTATGTATGAGTTGCATAAACTCTGTTCTAATATTCCTAGCTCTACAAGACGATCTAATCGTGATTTAACAACACCTTGATCGCGGAAAAATCGAGCTAGAGAGTTTTCGGTGTGTGTATGATAATCATACCATAGCAAATAATTAATAAGACGCAGATTTTGCCTGACAGAACGTTCGAGATCATATATGTCGTTCAAAATTCACACTCTATAAAAATTTTTAGTGTTTCCTATGTTAAGATTAACTTGTATTCTTCTTTGTCAATATTGTTTAAATATTTTTCGAATTCAATATTTTCGATAAACTAATTATATTAATTTTCAATTAAGTTGAGTTTTTTTTCGATCAAAATAACAATATTTTCTTTTAATAGAATAAAGTTTCTTTTCATTAATACGTTCTTTACCGAAAAAGTGCAAAGAAATTCTTGTTCTTTTAGAGATGTTAGTTGAATAAGAACTTATACAAAGATCTGGTATCAAAATCTAGAATTGAGAGCAGTGTATCATTTTTTTTATTTCGTGTCTCTGTGTGTCCGTTGACTCTCATAAAGACTAAATCCACCACTGAACAGATAAGAGACGATATTGACAATTGCAATCGGGATAATTAGAATTGGATTGATTGACATCTCCACAATAAAAAGACTTGCTGAAAGTGGCGATTTAGTTGTCGCGCACAGCACACTGGTCATCCCCAAAAAAACCATGAGGCCAAGATCTACGGAAAAAAAATACGCGAAAATTGCACCAAGCATTGCTCCAACGAAAAGCGAAGGCGCAAGAACCCCTCCACTTATGCCTGAACCAACAGTTAAGCTTGTAGCAAGAACTTTTGCTATTAAGAGCAATATTATGATCTCTAAAGCTATTGTAGTAGTCCCGATAAATTGAATAACATCATAACCTAACCCAGCAACGGTTAGTATATCGTGTTTCAATAGCCTTTCTACGATAAAAATAATAATACATGTAAAAGATGCGCCTACGATAGGGCATAATACTGGATGTAAAAATTTTGCCATTATACGGCGCGTTGCAAGAAAAACAGTCGAAAAAACGACTCCTATTAGTCCAGCTGCAATTCCTAGAAATATAACTAAAGGAATCATAGTAATAGATAATATCACCCTTCCAACTGGAATGTCTAAGATAGGACGAATTCCATAAAATAAATTGAATACAAGATATGAGACAATCGCCGAAACCATTGCAGGAAGATAAACGGGCGCTATATCCCGTTTATACGGCACTTCAGCAGAAAATATTGCGCCACCAAGCGGGGCTTTGAAGATGGCCGCGGTGCAAGCTGCCGAGCCCATAGCATAAAAAATATCATCAGTAAAACGTGGATCGAGTTTACTTACTTGAAGGTGTTCCTGTTTCATCTTTTTTAATATAAACGAACCAATTCCAGCTCCAGCTAGTACGGTTGGACCTTCTCTTCCAACAGGGCAGAATGTTCCAACAGAAACTATTGTTGCAAGTAATTTAGTCAATGCAACTCTATTAGGAATTTTTTTATCTTCATGACTCATTTGAACAACAACAGAAATCCCGCTACCACGAACTTCTTCATAACCTAACTTTATCATTATACTTGTAAAGAGCCCTCCAAACAACGGCAGAATCCATTTTGGATAGGGTGACAAACCTTTGGTTAGAATGTCAACGCAAAATTGAAAACCAACCATAATAAGTCCACAAATGGAGCCAATTAAAACACCAAGAGGTACCCATAATTTTATGAAATCCATGAAAACTTCAAGGCGAAGTCTTTCTGTAAGGGTTTTTATAGTACGTTCAGTCATATGTTCGTCGCCTTTAGAGCATTTTTAGAAGTTAATTCCTTTTCTAAAGTTTATCGAATCTTACTTGTATATCATTTGCAATTTTTGTCCTCTCTGCAAGTTTTGATTTCAATAGCGATATTGACTGCACAGGAGTAGGATTAGTACCATAAAGAAGCGCTAAATACACGCTTGCAAAGTCGCCGATGTACGTAACAGAAAACATCTTAGTAAGAATCGCCTTACCACGCGCAAGAATTTCAATAACTTGCTTTTTCTTTTTTAAAATTATTTGATCTCTTGAGATTTCTATTCTAGCTTTTATTGACTGATTTTCGTCAGAGTCACGAATAAAAATAGGATAAAATGGCTCTAATAATTGCTTATCCGCCTCCCAGCCCATTATACCATTATGGTTCATTTCTGGGAGAACTTCTGAAAGTGCAAGGATTTTTGTATTTTCATTGAACTGGCATTTTAGCCGATAGGCGACACAATCAAAGAAAGTATTCCCATAGATGAGCGGGATCTTATTATGGAGACATATGGCAATTCGTTTGGCGAGGTTATCTAGCGTCAGAGTTTCAGGTCTAAGTTCATCTCTAAGAGTTTCAAGTATAGATAATGTTTCTTCCATATCTTCCTCAAATGGAGGATGGATATTCAATTTCTCTAAAATTATAAGTAAAGGAAAGAACAAATACGGAATTGAAACCCGCGGTGGAAGTCCACTCGGGAGTTTCACATAAGGTAAACCAACTTTCTTACAAACTGACTCAAGCTTGCCCCCAGAAGTGATAGCTACAACCGGGCAGCCTTTGTCAATGGCATCTAGAAAACAGTTTAACGTTTCTTCAGTATTGCCTGAGTAACTAATTAGAATCACTAACGTATTTTCATCAGCATAAGGCGGTAGATTGTAACCCCGATTGGTCTCTACAGGAATCTTAACGTTCGTATATCGCAAGAAGGATTTCAAGAAGTCAAAAGAAATCGCTGAACCCCCCATACCTGCGCCTATGATCCGGGTAAAGGGATCCTTGTAGTATTTTAGTTTTCTTTCTTTGATTTCGACATCTGATGGAATCACTAAATTGCGTGCTCTTTCAATTGCATCTTGAACAAATTCTGGGACTTTTTTCTGTAACTCTAACATCCCAGATTTGTCTATTTTCTTCATCTCATTAAGATCATCCAGTATGTCCGCATTTTTACTTAAGTTATTGGGCATTCATAATCCTCCTAGTAATGAATTGTTCAATACTCAAAGCACTTAAATGTTAGGTTCTCAGTGACTTGTAATTTCTTTATGAAGCTTAAGAGATATTATTGGTACTATGCTTTCTAAGAAATGAATTACATGTTTCATTGCTTAAAAAGGTAAGCTAGTGGTGTTGATGGATACTACAAAAGCTATTGACTTTTCTGAAATTAAATTAATCATCTTTGATCTTGATGGTACAATTATACCACTTCATAAGCGGTTTTATGCCGTCTGGTCTGACACAATAACTAAGTTCAATCTTCCAAATATTTCATGGGACGATTTCATGCAACGAATCGAAGAAGACTCGTTGATGGAAACTATTGATCATTCAATTCGCAAAGCGTTTATGAAAACCTTCCTAAGTGCATATTCGCAATACTGGTCTCCAGACGAGACCACCATACCTGGAGCACGAGAAGTCCTTACTCAATTAAAGAAAGCAGGTTTCAAACTTGCTTTGGCAACTGGAAGAATTTCAAGTATCGAGGATCTTGCTGACGAAATGAAGAGTCTCAACTTAAATGAATTGTTTGATGTAATTACCGCTAAAAAGTCGGAGGAAGAAACCTTCGACAACCTTCATTTAAAAAATAAACAAATTAAATATATTCTCGAAAAGTTAAATATCCCTTCCTCAAATGCACTTATCGTTGGTGATTACATCACGGATATACGTTCTGGAAAATTAATGGGTCTAAAAACCATTGTGGTTCTTTCAAGCAAGATAGCCAAAGAGATTCTTAAGCAGGAAAAGCCTGATATGATTATTGAAAGTATTAAAACCTTATCACAAGTTATTTTTGATGAATCCATACCAGAAATAGAAGAGGTAAAAAAATGACCAAAAAAGTAGCTATTTATGCATTCAGAGGAGAACCGATGTGCTTTGCACACGCTTTGCTAAATACCCTCGACATGAATGGGAAGGGTTACGACATAAAACTGATCATAGAGGGGACAGCTACAAAGCAGATTAAAGAACTCTCAGATCCAAACAAACCATTTGCAAATTTATATGAGAAAGTAAAGAAACTGGGATTAATTGATTGTGT
>JBHLOP010000109.1:4473-6465 GCA_048940375.1 Promethearchaeota archaeon
TTGAAGAAAAAAGAGAGCACTGTTGTTAATCTTATCAAACAGAAAATGATTGAGAATATCGATATCGTTTTTGGGGAATTAGAAAAAGAAGACGAGAAAATGGAATATCTCCGAGAAAAAATAGAGGCCATTTGGAAAAAGGAGAAAATAGAAATAGATCACGATGAAAGTTTTGACAAAGTTTTATATTATGTTTCACGAGATTTCATTGGCTTTGGCAAACTTGAACCGCTTCTAAGAGATCAGACGATTGAGGATATTAGTTGTGACGGAGTTGGAATCCCTATCTACATTTGGCACCGAAAATATGAATCGATTCCAACAAATCTCATATTCAGAAACGAGGAAGAACTTAATGACACAATCGTTAAAATAGCTCAAAGATCTGGTCGTCATATTTCCATCGCAAACCCTATACTCGATGCTAGTCTTCCTGACGGATCAAGAGTTCAGTTAACTTATGGAAAAGAAGTTACTCAGAGAGGTTCAACGTTTACTATTAGAAAGTTTCGACTCGATCCTCTAACGATTACTGATTTACTTCAGTTTAATACACTGAACACGGAGATGGCAGCTTACTTATGGTATTTGATCGAGAATCGTCACTCCGCCCTCATCGCAGGCGGGATCGCCTCAGGAAAGACAACGCTTCTAAATACCCTATCTATGTTTATCAGGCCGGGTTTAAAAATTGTTACTATAGAAGACACAGCTGAGCTGAACATTCCGCACGAGAACGTTATTTCCAGCATCGCACGGACTGGATTGGGTCTTGAAGAAGAAGGTCGCAAACGAGGCTCTGTTACATTATTCGACCTATTAAAAGCATCTCTTAGACAAAGACCTGATTTTATCATTGTGGGAGAGATCAGAGGCGAGGAGGCATATTTCCTCTTCCAAGCAATGGCTACAGGACACTTAGGTATGGCAACTATTCATGGAGATTCGGTGTCTTCCGTAATTCATAGACTTGAATCAAAACCTATGAATATTCCACGAACAATGCTTACCTCACTTGATACGGTCTGTGTTCAAAGAAAAGTAAGATATGGCGGCGCACATATTAGAAGATCCATCGATATACAAGAAATGGTTGGCATGGATGCTGTAACGAATGAGCTATTGACAAACAAAGTTTATACATGGAATGCAAAGAATGACTCATTCGACTATTTGGGTCGAAGCGTCAAACTTGAACAAATTGCAGAACATTCAGGCTTAACCCTTGATGATCTCTGGCATGAGATTGACAAACGAAAGGTTGTACTTGGTTACATGTTAAAAAAAGGAATTAGATACTATCAGGATGTAGCATTAACTATCCGCAGTTTCTATAATAACCCAGACCGCATGTATCGGAAAGCTAAACGCGGAATGGGTATGTAATTTACTCCTTTTTTTGCTATTTTTCAATATTTGTCTAATTAGCACATAATTAATGGTCTACATCCAAAGCGAACTGATTTATTGTCTGAAATAAATCTTCTTTTATGTAGCGTCCACAACCATAGGCCTCAACTGCTATCTGTAATATCTCAACTTTTGCGATGAGATCCTCATTCTCACAAAGCATGCCACCATTATTTCGCACTCTTTCCCAATATTGACAAAAACAATTCTGAATCGCAGAAAATGATACATCGCCTCGAATAAACCTAAGTAATTCTCTAATCAATTCAGGATAATGCATTTCTTTTTTCATTCTCGCTTTTCGGTTTTTTATAATTAAGATCGACAATCCTTGAGATTCACCTCCGAAGTATCTTATAATAGTATTGATACTATTCAGGTACTTTCTGTAATATTACTTGAATCTAATTTTTATGTCGTTGTCTATCATACAAATGCTGTTTCTGTCGTTTGTTGTTTTAGGATTTTAGTTTTACAGAGGGGTCTCCCTTGCAATTTAAGTCGCCATAACAATTGTTTGAATGTGAATGTGAAAATAACAATTAATATGCCGCAATTCATCACCACCCTTACGGATGGGGT
>JBHLOP010000110.1:0-6413 GCA_048940375.1 Promethearchaeota archaeon
TTAGGACCTAAAAAAAATCGATCATTTCGAATAATCGTAGAATCCTTTTCCTGTCTTTCGTCCTAATTGCCCAGCTCTCACCATTTTACGTAATTGCGAATTACTCTTAATTCTCCTTCTGATTATTTGAACTTACTAATTTACCTAATATAAAAAAGTGGTAATATGAGATATTAGAATTCTCTTATTATTACTTGGATTAGTTTTATTGAAACCTGTCTTGGCTTATATGTAAGAACTTCTATGAAATATTCAATAGAATTTAACAGTTGATGCAGGAAGCCGCAATGCAGTATTTTAAGGAGCTCATTCGCGAGACCTCAGTCTATAAATATTATGTAGAACTGAAAGAGAATGCTTTTACAGAACAAGGTTACCTTGACCTCGCCAAAGTAACTGATTTGTATGTAACTGGAACAGGACAGTTCCTTAAAGATTTAAGAAAAAAAAGCGGCCTAAGATTAATTGATGCCGCAGAATTTCTGAATATCAATCTCAGTCGCTTAAATAAGTGGGAAAACAATTATAGGAATATACCTATACAGTTTTTAGTTAAAATTGTTGAATCTTATGGAATATCAAGGGATATCATTTATTCATTGATCGACCAGGGCAAATTTATAACCAAAACCAATTTACCTGTAAAATTCGACAAAATTCATGATATCGTTAAATATCTCTCTGTACCCCCTCGTCGTCGTCAGAGCGTGATCATACTTAAATGTCCTCCAAAAGTAATTAAACAGATTAAAACACTTGGATTTAAAATTAAAATATGGGATCATAGTCTTTGTATAAACTCTACAAAATTATACGACTATCTCCTAACCTTCTTTCGCTACATCAAAGTTCCTAAAATTCACCCTCCACTTACTGATGAAGTAAAGTTTTTGTATGATAAGGGCAATGATCTCAAACGCGCCATTATTATTCCGTGTCTTCAGAGCGATGGCAGCATGAGCCAATCTCAATTTATAACTAAACTCGAATTTACTGGTAATAATAGAAGTCTACATGATTATTTTGTTGATGCTATGTATTACGAATATCGTAAATTACCAACGAGTTATTTTACAAACAGTTTTTACACTTTATATCATCAATCGACTACAGAAATTAAAGATGAAATTCTTAAAATTGCGGGCAATACAAAAACATCTCCGGCAAAAGGACAGACGGTTGAGGAATACCTTAATGAACCACAACCGCATCTTAACTATTTATTGAAAGCCCCTAAAAATTCACAAATGCTAGCCTTAAGAATCTGGGCGTCTGCTGAAGGATGTATAAGCATAAGCAGAGAAAACGCTGGAATTTATCCAGTGATTTTTGTTTCCTGTGCTCACCCTACACTGAATTCACAGCTACAACAAATTGCAAAAGGATTAAACATAAACTTGAGGTTATCAAAATCAAAACTAAAGTGGTCAGGCATACAAGGTCTTAGAACTAATTCCCGAAAAGACCTTTTAGCATTCCTCAGAATTGGTGGATTTATAAAGGATACAAAAATCAGTTCTAAAAGTCGATATCACGAAGGTATCAACAAAGACGTACTTACACTCGGAATTCTAGAATATATCAGGCAAAGAAACACGAATAAATGGCCCAAGAAACTTCCAACATCCATTCATCATTATAATATAAACAAAATTATTAGAAACAGAGAGTATATGGAAACTGATTATTATATTGAATACTTCTCTTAAGAAGATGATATAACTCTATAAAATAAGTTGTCAAACTATCTCTTCATATCCATTTTACCTTTTTAGAAACTACATTTTGTCTATTTCTTCTAATATACAGTCTTTTAATTCTGTTTAAATTAATTTTTCATGTTTTCTAAAAAATATTGAAAGAAGTTTATTTTGAGTAACTGTAGAACCCCTTCCCTGTCTTTCTTCCTAATTCTCCTGCTCTCACCATTTTTCTAAGCAACGGACAAGCTTTGTATTTCGGATCTCCGAATTCCTCATAAAGATAGTCAAGAATCGCTAGCACAACATCTAATCCTATAAAATCTGCTAGTGTGAGAGGACCCATTGGATGGTTTAACCCAAGTTTCATTGCTGTATCGATACCTTCAGCGCTTGCCACTCCTTCTTGAAAAGCGATTGTTGCTTCATTAATCATTGGTGCTAGTATTCTATTGACAACGAACCCAGGTGCTTCATTGACGAGAACGACTGTTTTGCCGAGTCTTTTCACAAAGGCTTGTACGGTTTCATAAGTTTCATCTGAAGTATTGTATCCTTTAATTAATTCGACTAACTTCATTATAGGCGCTGGGTTGAAGAAATGTATACCAACTACTTTGTCTGGTCTTTTTGTTGCAGAAGCTATCGCTGTTATACTTAATGAAGACGTATTTGTTCCTATGATCGCTTCTGGTTTACATATGTTATCAAGATCGCTGAAGATCTTTTTCTTTAGATTCATGTTTTCCGGTGCAGCCTCAATGACAATATCTGCATCTTTTGCCGCATTTAAATCTAAAGAGCCTTCTATTCTTCCCAATATTGCATCTGCCTGTACTTGCGAAATCTTTCCCTTCTCAGCACTTCTTGTAACAAATTTTTTGATAGTATTCAAGCCTTTTTGTAAAAATTCATCTGCAATATCCGTTACGACAACATTAAACCCACTCTCTGCCGCTACTTGGGCAATTCCCGCTCCCATGGTTCCTGCACCAATAACAGCGACTTTCTTTATCATAAAGTCTTCCTCAATTTCATTTTCAACGTCTTCTAGCCGTGTTCCAACTTCAAAGGCTAAGGCCATTCCTGATTTGGTGGGCATAAAACTTGCAGATACAGACGTGCCAATTTCGATGGTTTCCGGTTTCGATGGATCTATGCCGAGAAGTACTGCACTAATCGACGGCCCCTCGTCTAGCTTTACGATGCAATAGGCGTAAGGATGCTTCATATCGTAGCCTTTTTGACAATATTCTGAAGTGCCTACATGAATATTCGTGAATGATTCGACTTTTCCTTTTCCAGCAAGTTCTTGCCAGTCAATGTCGGAACTTTGGCATTTTGAACATATTTGTCGTGGTGGTAAATCTATATTCTCGCAATTCTTACACTTTGTTCCCATGATTCGTTTCTCATTTAAAAACTCGTGATAGGATTTTATAGAGATCTCCTTTTCAGTAACCATGTTTCTCACCTAACTTCTGTAAATGTGAACAACTGCTGTGCTTCCAGACCCTCCTACATTATGAGTTAATCCAATTTCAACGTTTGACACCTGGCGTTTTCCAGCTTCGCCACGTAATTGCTTAAATATCTCAACGGTCTGTGCAACTCCGCTAGCACCAACTGGATGTCCCTTGCTTTTGAGCCCACCTGATGTATTAATAGGCAGATCTCCGTCTAAGGCGGTTCTTCCTTCCAAAGTTACTCTTCCTCCAGTTCCTTTCTCAAAAAAGCCAAGATCTTCTATTGCTAGAATCTCAGCGATAGTGAAGCAATCGTGTACTTCAGCAATTTGGATATCCTGAGGCCCAAGACCGGCCATTTGATAAGCTTGTTGACTTGCTACCCTAGCGGATCTCAGAGAAGTCATAGTATCTCGATCATCTAAAGAAAACGCATCACTACCCTGACCGCTACCTATTATCAAAATAGGTGTATCTGTATACTTTTTAGCTATCTCTTCAGAGGCTAAAAAGACACATGCCGCGCCATCTGTGATCAATGAGCAATCAAACAATCGTAATGGATATGCAATCATAGGATTTGAACTACTTTTTAGAAATTCGTACTCATCAGTCCAATTTGGAACAGGTTCCCCCTTTTGTTTTGCTCTTTCGATGCGTTTGTTCATGATTTCCGTGATGGTATTTTGCATTTGCGCCTTTGGATTAAGCGCACCGTTTGCGTGGTTCTTAATTGCTACTGCCATTAATTGTTCCTCTGTTGTGCCGAACTTTGCCATATGTGCTGTGGCCATAGTTGCATATAGACCAGGGAACGTAGCTCCCGCCAAAACTTCTGAGTGCGTATCGCTTGCTGTTGCTAAGACATCTGTCACTTCAGTCGTCGTCAGGTTTGTCATCTTTTCAGTGCCTCCGACGCATACAATATCATATTGACCAGAGGCAATAGCTAAAACACCAAGTCTTAAAGCTACACCACTACTAGCGCATGCATCCTCGATCCTCATTGCAGCTTTTGGAGTGAGTCCAACTAGATCCGCCATAAGCGGAGCGGTATGCGTCTGTTTTTCGAAAAGATCAGATGAATAATTGCCTAAAAAGAGGGCTTCAACGTCCTTCACATCAATGTCATTATCCACTGATTTTTTTGAGTCCAAAAAAGCTTCTACCCAAAGTTCTCGGTTCGTCTTTCTATCAAATCTGCCAAATTTACTCATTCCTGCTCCAATAACTGCTACATTTCGAAAAAGTCTTCCCATATTATTTCCCTCATAAAAAATCGAATTGTGTGTCACATCATTTTCCTATAAAGTTTGGTTTTCTTTTATCAAATAGTGCTTGAATTCCTTCTCTGAGATCTTCGGTTTCAAAACATTTCTTTTCTGCTTCTAGTTCATATTTGTATCCTTCTTCGATATTTACCTCAAAAGAAACATTTGCCGATGCTTTAGCTAATTGCACTGCGACAGGTGCGTTGTTCGCAATTTTTTCTGCGATCTTGGAAGCCGACGGGATTAATTCGTCGGAAGTTACAACCTTATTAACCAGACCAAAATGTTCTGCATCCTTTGCAGAAATGTGATTTCCCGTCAGAATAAGTTCTTTTGCTCTTCCTAGTCCAATTACTTTGGGCAATCTTTGTGTTGCGCCCCAGCCAGGTATGAGTCCTACTCCAACTTCAGGAGTTCCCATTTTTGCATTCTCAGAAGCGATCCTAATATCACATGCGAGAGCTAACTCTAAACCGCCACCAAGGGCGAATCCATTAATTGCTGCTATAAAAGTTTTTTCCATTGTCTCAATTTTTCGCATTAGCATTTGTCCATTTTCGATAAATTGTGAAAATTCCTCTTTGGTGGAGTTTTTAATTTCAGCTAAATCTGCACCTGCACAAAACGCTCTTTCGCCTTCTCCTGTTATTATTACAACTTTGATTGTATCATCGTTCTCTATTTCGTCTAGCAAATTGTCAAATTCGTCTATTACATCATTATTAAAGGCGTTGAGAGCTTTTGGCCTGTTTATAGTAATAATTCCTAATTTATCTATTTTCTCGTATTTCAGAGCGTTCAAAATAATCACCCATCACGCTTGTATGGAACTTTGATAACTTTCCTAACTTCACCTCATGTGCCTTTATTTAATAAAAGTTTGATGTAGAACTATCCCCTCAAATGAAACTTAAAATAGCTTTTTCTCATAGACACAAAATGTTTGTGATGTCGTTAAAAAAAAGAAAAGATGATTGTTACATCCTACTTTTTAGGAAAAATAGAATCGAATTAAGTAAGCCTGCTATTGCTGCGCCGTAAAAGCCTGGTTCGAACCACCATTCATAATAACTGTATGCAGCCGCAAATGCTGCACCGCCTATAAGTGTAATAATCAAGGTAAAGACTGCAAAAAAGATACCCCATCTTGAAAAGTTAGCTGGCAGAAACTGAGAAAGTATAGTCTCAGGCCACAACTCATTCAAGCATATCACAATTTGTCCCAGCAGAAGTAACATAGCAAGAATAATCGCCGTTCTATCAACTGCGGTTGCATATTCACAGGTTAAGCAGGAATAACGGTACCCTGAATAATAACCTGTTAAATAAAATCCTGCAAAAGGCGTAAAGGTAACAAGAATAAATCCTATTATACTCAGTACAAGAATAATTAACGAATACATCCTTAGTGACGCAAATCCTAAATTTGAGTTCGAGTCCGACAAATTTAATCCTCCCTAAGACTTCTGAATTAAAAAGATATGTATCTATTTGCAAATATAAAAGAATTGTTATAGGCTAGATTCTAATGCTTATTGTTAAAGAATGTATTAAACGGAAAAAAGAACTATAGCCAAGCAAAACGCCAAGTCGACTCATTCTTTGAATTCTGGAAAGGCATCAAATGGTTCAATACCCGCCAGCACTTTTGCGATTTTCTTTCGTGTTTCCCAGTCATATCCTCTATTAATTGTGATCCGTTGCGCTTCTGGTGATCCACCACCATGGCATGATGCAACCATGAGCCAGCCTGCAAATCCATGTGCTGTAAGATCTTCAACAAGTTTAAAGGCTTTCATTCGGTCTTCAGAAGGGATTTCTGCTTTTCCTTTCATATATTTTTCAAGGTCAGGACGCGTTTCTGGATTTTCAAAGTCTGCTCCAGATGGACATGTGACTGCAAAACCACCAGCGATATCATGGACACGATAAATCTCTTCGTATATGTGGGTTCCCGCGATGTACTTGCCAATATT
>JBHLOP010000111.1:0-6403 GCA_048940375.1 Promethearchaeota archaeon
TTTTTGGATTCATTAGCTTACTTAATAGATTTACTGGTTAGAGAGTTTGAAGAAGAACGCAATTTTATAGGCGTCCCACCTTTGACTGTTAATAGAGCGACAAAGACTATAGCAGCCTATTTTGATTTAGGAGATGATTTTAGTTCCGACTTGGCACACGAATATATCCGTTTTATTAAGGAGGAAGGCCTTCCTGGTCCCTCAGCGATTATTACGAGACATGAAATAAAAGAACTCTATGAACGTTCTGCAAAACTAAAGCGTAAACTGTTCGCATCAGATGCTACTGCTGATGATTTCCAAGACGCAATTGAGCATTTAGAAAGCGAAGATGAAACTACACAAGAGGGTTAATGACGATTCGAATTACAAAATGAGGTTATCCTATGGTTTACAAGAAATTTCCCGGAAGTACGCTACAATGGTCAATTAATCTTCCGGAAATAGGGAGTAGAACGTTGAGGATGCATTGTCCTGTATCTGTATTGATTAAAAGAAATAGAGAAGAAATGCATATTCTTATAGATTCACTTGCTCATTTGGTAGATTTACTCATTCGAGAATTTGATGATGGTCTTAACCTCATAGGAGTTCCTCCACTTGCGTTTAAAAGAGCCTTTATTTGTATTAGTGATTATTTTAGTATAGATGATGATTTTATTTCCGATTTGGAATGGGAATATTTTAAATTCGTAAAAGAAAGCGGAATTGAAAGTCCTTTTGGAGTTATTACACCACTCAGACTTTCAGAGCTATATGAACGCTCAATGACGCTAAAGAAAAAACTGAGCGGAGAAGGATCCAAAGTGGATGATTTGGAGGAAGCAATTACAATAATCGACAAGCATATAAAAATGCTAGACTCATAAGAGAATCAAGCAACTCAATCATCAAGGAACTTCTAACCGAAATTCTTTTCTAAGGTTTTTTACTGCCCCCATCATGTTTTTTAATTTAGCTAACGTGATATTGTAGGCAATTTCAGATGAAATCGCAAACTTTAGATTTCCAAATGCACAATCAGGATTAATAACGATATTTTCTACGCCATATCGGTCTATTACCTTCATTATTCTTGTCTTAACTTCTTTTTCTGTCTCAACCGCTGCTTGCCAAGATATATTTCCTTTACGGATGTCCTCCAGCAAAAGTGGGTCTAATGTTGTAGTGAGACATCCATAACCAATCATTTTGTCATATCTTTCTAAGTCTTGTTTTGTATATGCCTTTAGATTTTCGGGGCTACTGGCAAAATCGTGGTCGAGATACGCTACATTATCTAATTGAAGAAGAAATTTTGCAACAGAAAAAATATCTTCACAAACATGAAGTGAGGGAATTGCTTTAGAAATTCCTTTAAAAACCGTATCCAAACACTTAAGTGCAAAATCTTCCTCTATCGCAAACTGAGCTATAGCGAAGTTCAAAATATGCTCATAAATTGTGACTATTGCGACTCCTTCTTTATCAATATCATAGACAATTTTTTTGATAATATGAGCTAACTTATCCACAATATCCGGCATTAAAAGTGCGGGTATATCTGAGATTTTAATAAAATATGCCAAGGTAAAGGGACCAGTAACATAGACTTTTATGCCATCTATTTTTGCGTTAAATCCAGCATTCTCAATATAATTTTTAGTCCATATTAACTCAGGAAGAACAAAAGGTTCAAGAGGAGGGATAAGATCTCCTATAACGTGTGTAATTCCGTTTTTTATTTCGATTCCACAATTTTGCTCTGCTAAAGGTTCCAAAAACATCAGACTCATATCTTCGAGCTGGGGTACTATCGGAAAATCAATTCCTAAAGATATTTGATCATTAAGAATCTGTGTCATATTAGTTTGAGTTTTATCTAAAGGAAAGCTATCAACAATAGTTGTTTTCAATTTAGCATGCAAGTCAGTAGAGTTTCTTTGTTGTGCCATTCTTTTGTTCCTCAATTCTATTCTTCTATACTGCAGGTCAAACCATGATAAAAACATAGTATAATAGGTCCCCATGAAAAAACAACTGGTAACTCAATGAGCAAAAGTTCATTAGAGACTTCTATTCCGATATTGAAAAAATAGAAAAGAATAGGAATTGAAACGAGCCATATAAGCAACAACAATGTCGAAAATTTATATCGTTTTGATAAATCAAGTAAAAGCAATATTAACGATTTAATTTCTGCAAGGATGTAGTTAAGTTCTAGAATTAGTCTGCTTTTAATATTTTCAGCCATCAGAGCTTTCCCCTAAACATTGTGAAAGATCAACAGATACTGTCCTGATAACATCTTAACACTATAAGAATGAATCTAATTAAACTCATTCAAAATTCCATTCTTATCATTTTTGGATCTCTATTATACAAGGGGCAAACTGAGAAAGTAGTAAATGAAAAAAAATTGGAGAAATATGTCTTTCACTCTTTTTCTAGTTCTAAACCTGATGTAGGTTTGATGTAATTCACAATCATATGATAAAACGTTTTCATTTCTTGGAATAAATGGCTAATAAAGAACCTTGCATTATCATATAGCTGAATACCTACAACACTCTCTAAAATTTGTTTTAAAGTATAAACAATTATTGTAATTGTGCTAATAAATGCCCCAATACTGATAATGCTTACTGTTGTATTGATCCCGCTGAAACTTAGCAATCCACCAATACCCCCAAACTGAAGCATTTTTCTCGCCTTTTGTATTGATCAGATTGTATTTTCATTAGATTGACTTTTCTATTATGCAATTTACTAAATCATCCTTCTTAGGCATTATGGTAAAACTACTCATACAATTATCCTGCCCTTGTTAAGTAGTTAGTCACTTTGCATTTTATTAATCTTCTTGCCCTGATAATTCGCTGTAGAGTTCTACTGCTTGTTTTAAGACGATTCGCAATTGAGTGATTTCAGGATTCTTATCAAGAAGTGCAGGTAAAATACAGATGAGAAAACGACGTGCAAGATGAAGTGATGGACTTTTTAAAATAGTTTTTTGAAAGGAATTCTTAAAAGAGTTGATACCTGATTTAGAAATCTTAATTGTATTGTTAGAATGATGAATAATCAGGTTTGAATGAATCAGTGAATGTAAATGATTAGAAAAGGCATCTTGATTTGGAATTCCATAAATAGACTCTGTTCCTAAAATGCATTCAACAAATTGGACAATTTCATATAATTCGTTCTTGGTTAAAATTCGGTCCTCAATTATAGAGAGGATGAAGAGTATCTCATCTTTTTGCGAGAGTTTACCATTCGATATTGGATAAGGATCTAGTTCTTCCTGTGATTCTATAAAGCTGGATAGCGCTATCTGTCTGAAATGCGGTTCTCTTTGTGAATAAGCTGGTGTTTTCAAATAATCACAAAATCCTTTATTTCCTGTTTAAAGACTTTTATCGGTTGCTTAAATATTGACGGAGAGTTGGATGAAACTAAAAACTACTTCTACGATCAATTCTCGAAAGGATGTATCGTTTTTTTTTGATATTGGCGAATAAAAAACGATGAGATTCGTTAAGACAACTTGTTATACTTTAATGTTATCTATATTCTTTGTAAACAATTTAATGAGTTATTAAAGTTAATAATAGTGAAATTTTTTTTCTTAAAAATGTAGGTTTAATAAAAAACTTCACCCAATCGTTGATGTTAGGTTGAAAAATTATATTAAGGAAATTCACCTAAAGTAAAGAAATAGAAATCATAATGAAAAGTTAATGAGGTCATAGACGATGTCTAGTAATGATGTTATTATCAATGTAAGTGAGATACAGGCTGAAAAACCATATGTGCTAATTGGACTTCCTGATGTTGGCTTGATTGGAGTCATCAGTGCATCCCAATTAATAAAATCTCTTAATATGAAACCTATAGGGTCTATTGACTCAGAGCAATTACCACCCATTGCTGTCATCCATGAAGCGATACCTATGGCTCCTCTAAGAGTATATGGTGCTGGGAATGTCATTCTTGTTGTTAGTGAAATTCCGCTACCTCCTAATCTCATACGTCCATTCTCAAAAGCAGTAGTGAACTGGGCAAAAAGATTGAACCCAACTGCTATTCTCTCTCTCGCCGGTATTCCAGTACCCAACCGGATGGATCTTGAACAACCTAGCATATATACTGTTTCATCTGGAGGGCCTGCAGCAGCTATTCTTGGGGATCTAGAGATGATGCAAGTACAAAAACTTGAAGAAGGCTTTATGGCAGGACCATATGCATCTATACTTAACAACTGCATAACAGAAGCCGTGCCAAATGTAACATTTCTCGTTCAGTCTCATATGAATTATCCTGACCCAGGAGCCGCTGCCGTATTGCTGGAAACGGTCGCAAAATTCCTGAACATCACAGTCGATGTAAATCCATTGCTTGAGCAAGCTGAAGAAATTAGACTTCGAATGAGAGATACAATGAGACGAACTAGAGACACAATGCAACAAGTTGATAAATCGCAAGAATACGAAATTCCCGCTTTCTACGGCTAAGGTGGTGTAAAAATGTCAAAAAAATCAAAATCCATTGTAAGAATGATGGATGAACTATTTGAAAGAATGGAAAGGTCTATTAATGAAATTCTAAGAAAAGGCTTTCTGCAACCCTCTTTTGATTTGAAGCATTGTTGTCTAGAGCCACTTGTCGATATTAGTGAAACCGCTGATAACTTAATCGTCGTTTACGATCTGCCTTTTATTCGCTCGCCAGACGACATTGAGATTAAAGCTACACCAAATTCCTTAGAAATGGATGCAAAATTTAAAGAACCAGTAAAACTTGAAAAATGGGGAACTGTTCAGAAGGAGACAGAGTTTAAGCACTATCATCACGTGATCAGGAAACTGCCTGTGGAGGTTATTCCTGATAAAGCAACTTCTCGATTTAAGCAAGGGTTACTGGAGATAAATCTTCCGAAGGTTAAGCCTTACAAAATTAAGATCGAATGAGATCTTTCCGACAAAACCTCTTTTTTTAATTTCATGTCCTCATGGCGGACGTTAATAAAACTACTTGTTATTCAATAAGAAAAGTAACACCAATAGTTTTCTTAAATAATGCAGAGCATTTATATGGCGTCTTAACAAATAAACAATAGAATCCACATTGATCCTTTAAAAGATGAATTTCTCAATAATCAAGAGGTAACGTAGTTGGAAGAAGAGTTACCAGTATGGTGCCAATTAAGAAAAATACCTATGCAACACTCTCCGGAAGATGCAATAGAGTTTGCAAAAGCAAGGATAGATAGATTTGCAAGACGTCAATTCTGGAATGTCAGAGGCGCTGAAGGTAAAGATTTACTAGCAGGACATATTCTTCTAAGGGTTGCTGTTGCCACAGATCCAAGACTTAGCGCCTGGCTAGTAGAATTTGAAGGTGATCTTTTTGATTATCGATTTAGAAAGGCGTCATTCTCAGATATTATCACAGTAATGCGCTATTTTCTTGGAACTAATAATGTCATACTACTTGAAGATCTTGAAGAAAAAGTAAATATGCAAATAAAGAAAAGATATTCGCTTATTGAGGTCGGAGAGTATTCAAAATATATCAAAAGAAGCATTAAAACAAGTGATGGACGTACTACTATAAAAAGAGAGCGCCAGAATGTTAAACTTCCAAAAGGTTTAAGAAAATACGTTGGTGTTCATTTTACAAAAGTTCCAACTGTAGTGGGTAAAAGACAGGCTCTATTGCTAAGAGCATGGGCTATCGCCCCTGTTTTTATCTTTCGAGGAACTATCAAACGTGCATTTGAAACTGCATTAAAAACTAAACTTGAAGGAATTCAAGATCAGATTAAATCTGACAAATCTCTTAAACCGATTATTAGAGAACTCAGAGAATATATTAAAATAAATGAAAAAGTTTTTGTAAAGAGATTTGAAACAGAAATTAGTCCCAGTGGGAAACTATATCAACGTTTTGATCTGTTTCCAGAGTGTATGAATCAATTGATTTCCATCCTCACTGAAAAGGGTCACTTAGGACATGGAGAACGCTTGCAATTAGGTCTTTTTCTGAAGAAACTAGGAATGCCAATGGAAGAGCAAAAGCATTTCTGGTATCAAAAAGCTGTTGATAACATAGGCTTGACGTTTGAAGAATTTGATAGCAAAGTCGGTTATACTATCGATCATCTTTATGGACAAGCAGGTAGCGGAACGGATTATGAGGCTCCAAAGTGTGAGACGATTATCACAAGTTACTATTGTGCATTCGCCCAGAAAGGTGCAGATGAGATTATGAAAAGGATCCAAATGGAATTTGAAGAAAAAGAGAAATCAACATTTAATCAAATCTTAGAAGAGTTAATGGATCATGTGATGAATAATAAACCACGAAATGCTTGTGCTAAACTCTTCGAATTAAGGTATGGTAAAAGAGCCAAAAAAATCGC
>JBHLOP010000112.1:0-6355 GCA_048940375.1 Promethearchaeota archaeon
TCTAAGACTGGCCGTTTCTTAACAAATTTGATTTGTATGAAATCGTTTTCAATGTAGAATGAGTCGGTTTCAGTAAAGGTAAGGTCTTTTGATTTTTCATCCTGTGCAGTTGTAGGAGTTGTCATAAGTGCTAATGAAATCAATGAAAACACTAGAATCGCTGATATGAAAAAGGTAAGCGATTTGTTAGAAGACCATCTCATAGCAATTCCTCCAAATAAACAAAGTGGTAGATCTCACTTTATTCGTTATTATATTTTTGGACAAATTGCTTTATATCATTTTTTTAAGTTGACAAAAATAATTGCGCGAATGATATAATTTGAAGTTATTTTAAGAAACTGGAAAGAAAATAGGTCTAAATGAGGTTTGTGAAATTTTTTCATTTTCACAAAAGCTCAGAGACCTGCTGAGCAGTTCGTTTCATATCAAGGAAGATTAAACCTAATAGCGCTCCTTCTGGTGCTAGTGCAACCAAAACAGCACTCGGACCTGCGGCCATTATCACTAAATATCCTTGATTTCCTTTAACGAAAAGTTGTTCTAAATTACCTCGTGTTAATTCATCAACAGCACGTTCGCCAAGTGAAAGCATGGCAGCGGTCATAGCCCCAATTATCTCTTCATTGACATCTGAGGGCATAGCTGAGGTTATAGGTAAACCTTCTCTACTGATAACAGCGCTAGCAGTTAACCCTGAAGATAGTTCCATCTTTTTAAGAAGTTGTGTAATTGTGTCAATTTTTGATGTTGAAGTTTCTCCCATTATTATCACATTATTTCTCAAATGCTAGAGAAGATTCTCTCTTAGGGCGTGTATTTAGCCATTCTATTGAGCTGGAGATGAACTAAATGACATTATTTTAAAAGAGTAATCTCTCTTAAATAACTATTGTCTAGCAATAATTAAGAATTATTCGCTCTCAGAGTAAAGCATTAGTACACTAGATGCGGTTTTCTCTTGAGTTATGAAAAAAGTATACTTAAAGGCAGCGAGAAGAATCAAAAACTCAACTCTTCAGAATAAAACTGATCTCGGAATCGAATGATATCACGTGGAAGTATATTAAATGTCCAATAGAAAGAAATCATCAAAATACAAACAAAATGATATTATCGTTCGATTTTCATCAAAAGAAGACATTATTAGTCTAAAAAAGATGTTTAACAAGGTTGTTAGAGAAAAACGATTTTTGCCTACACTTGAAGAAATTGAAGAAATTGGAAATGAATGGTTAGATCATAGATATCAAGATTTTAGTATAGTAGCAGAAATTCAAGGTGAATTAGTAGGACAAATTCAATTGGAACGTTTAGAAGACGATGCTACTCAGCATGTATGTGAAATTGGGATTATAGTAGATCCTGATTACAGAGGAATAGGTGTAGGAAGCAAATTGTTAGAGAAAGCTATACAAACTGCAAAGCACTTAGGATTCGAAAAAATCTGTCTTAGTACATTTCATACAAACAGTAATGCCATCTCTCTATACAAGAAATTTGGCTTTCAAGAGGTTGGTAGAAGAAAAAAGCAGTTTAAGATAGCAGATGAGTATATTGATGAAATTCTTATGGAACGGGAAATACTTTAGATTTTGTAATAAAGTGGGAAAACATTTTTTGGCTAATTAAGAGTTTATCGCTAAGTCATAACATTTTTAAGTTCTCTATTTAATAATGGGTCGGAAAAAATGTATCGACGGCCTTTTTAGTTTCATAGTTGTCACTAGGAAGCTGAATAAGAGAAGATATGAGATGCAATGATAATTGGTGAACCTCATGGACGATTCAGAACTTGAGAAAATCAAAGAAAGAAAAAGAGCTGAGTTATTGAAAGCACTTGAAGCTAAAAAGAAAGAAGACGAAATGAAGAAAGCACAAGAAAAACAAGAGAAAGATCTCAATGCGCGAAAGAAGCAATTGATCCAACAACTTCTTATGCCAGATGCCGTAGTTTATTTGAATACCATTAGAAGAAATAATGAATCCTTAGCAAGTAAGATTGAAGATACTATAATGGTAATGTATGTAAATCACCTAATTGATGAAAGACTAACATTAGTAGATGTTAAAGCTGTGGAAAGGCGATATACAGGGAAAGAATCATCTATAATGGTTAAAAGGCGTGGAGAAGACCCTAAAACGCTTTCTGAGGACCTGAAATAATGAAGTTATCGAGTTCCATATTTTTAAACGCTCGATAAGAGAAGAAATACTCGCCTACAGGTCTATTTATTTCTTCTTTTAATTCCTTTTTTCTCAAGAATCAGAAAATTGACACGAAGAAATAGCTTAGTAGTTCATCTAGAGGGTTTTTCTGGACTTAAAAAAGGAGACAGTTCATCTACAATTTGTTCTATTTTCTCCATGGTATTAACGTTCTCATAAGGCTCCTTTTCACATGCATCATCGTATCCAGTAAGATTTAACTGCAAATCGGCTAATTCATTTATCACAGATGCCCAACACAGAGATGCAGCCATAGGATCATAACCTCCGCCCCCGAGAATGATTAATTTAGACTTGCTCTCGTCTACAACGCTTTTAATCAAACGGGCAACTTCACGGTATGCCTTTTTTGTCAAAAGCAAATGAGATTGCCAATCGCGACAATGACCATCGACTCCGCTTTGAAATATTATAAATTCAGGCTCATATGAAGAAACCACAGGTAAGAAGACTGACTGAAACGCATGCATAAATGCCTTATCGTCAGTCCAAATGGGAAGTGGGACGTTTAAGTGATAACCATAACCGTTATCTTCTCCTAGAAGCACTTCACTACAATATGGGTACAAAGATTCCCCACTTTCATGAAAAGAAAGTGTAAAAAACTTTGAACTCTTTTTGAAGAAACTATATGTTCCGTCACCAAAATGGGCATCTATTTCCACACATAACACTCGTTGAAATCCTTCAAGCTGCAATAAAATCGTGCCAATAATATTTACATCATTAAAAATACAGTAACCTCGGGCCTGAGTAGATGTAGCATGATGAAATCCTCCCGAGAGATTCATTGCACACTTTACATCTCCTGCTAGTACGGATCGCATCGCCGTAAGCGATCCACCAGTAGTTGAAAGCGCTACTTCATAAATTCCTTTATAAGCGGGAGTATCGTTGTCAAATCGACCCTTTCCAAGTTCACTGAGTTTTTTAACCAATTTTAAATGCTCTTTCGTATGCGCAAGTAAGATTTCATCAGTAGTAGCAGGCTTTGGGTCAATTAATTTTATGTTTGGGTTACTAAGAATTCCAACCTCATCAAAGAACCGAATGCTTTCGAAATAACGAGTTCCTTGAAGCGGATGATTGGGGGGGTTCAGAACATTTGCATACGTAGGACTGTATACTATTCCGAATTCCCGATTCATAGAGTTCTACACGACCTGAAAACAAAAAATAGAGAAAAAGCAGAAAAATGGATTATGTGCTCTGAAATTCACGTTTTTTCATATTCATATGTTGAATAATGAACATAGAGGATAAACAGGAAAATACCAATCAGGACATAATAAAGATGCCAAGCATATAACCACCGCACTATTTCCTCAGGTGCTGTTCGTGGGTAGTCCCAGATGAAATATGTTATGATAGCTGTAACCAAAGCTGGGACCAGTACTTCATACCATCCTGGAAGATCTCCAGCCTTTTCCCGATACGTTGCCAAAGCTAGTACGAAACCAACATAGAAGAATACGAGTAAAAACACGCGTACAAAGGTTATTAGTGCAATTCTATAAACAAAAGGCTCACCTTCTCCTATTGCAATCGTAAGCTCTTCACTTCGAATATCTGAAATAAACCTGAATCGTCCAGGGTCGCCCCAGATCCAAAATGTTATACCAATACAAAATCCTGCTAGAATTAGGCCGATTATCATGGTCCTATTCATCTTGTTTTGCCATAATGTATACAACGACGTCCACCACGCAACAACTTTCACTTATAATCAATAAAAATGTTATAGGTTTAAATTTTTGAAGCGATTATCGATCAAACCATAACAGGATGATGTTTTAAAAAACCATCGCTTTTAAGCCATAAGCTTTTTATGGAAGAAGCACAAATTGTTAGTAGTAAAATTAGTGGAGAAGAAGTTGATGGATAGACCTGACGAATACGTTTGTATGAAGTGCGGGCATCGCTTCCAAGAGGCGGAGTATAAACAATTTGAAGATGAAGATGGACTATTCAAATTACATCCTACGTGCCCGAAATGTGGTTCAGCAGAAATCACTCTAAAACAGTGGGTTAAAGAGAAAAAGCAAGAATAGTTTAAAACACTCCATCATCTGAGTTTGTTTACTAATACCATCATTCCTAAACGTTATTTTTATTTTATCCGTTGAGATTTGTTAAGAGATTTTATAAAGAATTATCTAAATAACCTAAAAATAATATTGGCGATGTTCTTGCCCCTTTTCAAAGAAGTCGTATTAACTAAGAATTTACAGTGCAAAATGCTTGAAGTAGCAAGAAAGAGTTATCCACTGGAAGGATGCGGAGTTCTATTTGGACATATTGAAGATAACAAAGCAATAATTCAGGACGTTATTGAAACCGAAAATAGCGCTGAAAATCCTACTGTGAGATTTTACATCGATCCTGAGTTGTTTTATACCATTCTTATATCTGCCGAAGAGTCAGGACTTGAATTCTTAGGAATCTTTCATTCACATCCAGCACAGCCAAATCCATCACCATGGGATCTTGAATATATGAAGTTACATCAAAATGTGTGGATAATAATTCAATCTCTCAACCGAGAGGAGAAGAACATGAAAATGAAGGCTTTTCAGTGGTATGAAGAAAAACTTTTTGATGTTAAATTGAGAATAACCTAATTTAATTTGGATGACCCAATGTCGTTATTCTCATTTTATTGATTACATATGAATTCGGGTATAACACTGACAATTTTATATAGAACGTGTGACACATAAGGATGAGCTAAAAATTGAAAGGACGAATAAATGATGAGCACAAAACGTATTAAAAAACCAGAAGGACTTGTAAAACACACACATTGCAAAAACTGCGGGGTATCAGTTCCATTCGGAATGGAGTATTGTGGTCCAGAATGTGAGATTGATTTCCAAAAATTTAAAAGACGACAGCAGTATCAACTGCTCGCAATTATTGCGGCATTAATAGTCGTAGTTGCGTTTGTGTTTCTCACTCGATAAAACTGTCGGCACTCTTTGAGATCCTAGTAAATTCATTGTTGTCCAAATTAAATATTTATATGTGAAGACATATTTATGAACGGATTTCAATAGTTATTTAAAAGAGATTCATAGTTTTCAACAACATTCCATTTCTCATCTTTAATGCACCAATGTCAAATTTCATTGAATCGATTGCAATTAGGTGGATTGAAATGCCTACTAATGAAAAAATCGTACTCTATGAGGAACCAGGTGGCATTTATCGAGTTGAGGTTGAGTTACCTTTAACTTCAAAGGTGAAACCGAAAGAATTTCCTGTTCTAAGGGATGAGTTAGGTATACCTTCTTATGTTGATTTAGATTATCTACCAATAAAAAGCGCGTTAGTGATGTTAAAGGCGGCAGAAAAGGCGCATCAACTTCATAAAGAGTTTCCTGACGTCGTCCCGAAAAGAATATCAAAAGAGCCGCTCAAGATCCTTATTTTCGGCGGCGGTGCATTTAAAATCCATTGCCCTAGTTGTAATGCTGGCGGTGTATTTGAAAGAGTTCTGCACGACATTGATATTGTCGTTCCAAGAAAACAGGGAGGCGAGATACGAAAGCTCCTTCTTGCGCTCGGCGATCTTTATGGGACGATGTTTCTGCACTTTTTAAGTACTAGTGACAAAATATTTACTATGCAGAGGCGCGGTCGCAGGCATCGCGTACGTTCGATCAAAACACTAGGCACTGAAAATAACCATCCGACAGTGGAAGTTATGGATATCCTAACTGATGAAATTGATATGAGGCACACGATTAATGTCAAGGATGAATTTAAAGAAGATCCGAAAGATCTGCTATATACTATCGGCCTTGAAAAAATGATCGCCACGAAATGCCAGTTTATCATGGATATGGACAAGGATGTAATTCCTGAGCTAGAAAAGGCTGGAGTATTATATAGGCAACTTCACTATGAGCATTATAATCAAGATAAAATCATAATTGGAATGGAAAAGAAAGACATAAAAGATGTGAGCGCAGCCTTTCTTGATCATCCTCTTGGTGAAGGTCCAGAAACCATTGATGTAGTCAAGATGAAGACAATTCTCTCAGATAAAAAAACTCTTAAAACAGTTCGCTTAAACCTTGCAAATATCTTACATAATCAAGATTTCCTTGAGTCAACTGGAGCA
>JBHLOP010000113.1:0-6341 GCA_048940375.1 Promethearchaeota archaeon
TGCTCCTTTGTACCGAGCAACTCCACAGAATGAACTAGCCATTGCAATACCATCAGCGCCTAAAATAATTGCTTTTACGAGATGATCTGCTCTTGCTAATCCTCCTGCAATAACAAAAGATGGTTTATATTGTCGCTCGCGACATAAATCTAGAAGTATTTTATACCCGCCAACAAGGCATTGAAGCGTTGAAAGACCCACTTCGTTCATGACTAGGCGAGGTGACATTCCTGTACCGCCTTCCGCACCATCAATTGTGACGCAAGCAACTTTCTTTTCACTGCAAACTCTAAACGTAGCACTTAGATCAGTGTAATCATAGGCCCCAGTCTTGAAAAATAACCGTTTGTATCCAAGATCATATAAGTTCTGAAATTTCTCTCTTAGTTCATCCATATGTAAAGCAATTATGCCCGGAGCTGAGTGTCTTTCGTAGCCTTCTGGTCCCGCAGGCGAAATATCTGGATCTGGAAATAAAATATAGCCTTTTCTTTTAAGCATTTGGGCTTTGTTTCTATCATAAATTCTAACTTCTCCTCCCATGCCAGGTTTTGCTCCTTGACCTCCTTTTAATTCAAATCCTAATGCATCATTTACAAATTTAGTGCCATACTGCTCACGTGCGTGGTCAATTACAATTTCGGGTACACCTGCAATCCAGTCTTCTATATTAGCTTGAACAATCAATCCTCCATGTGTACCATCCCAATACTGTCCAAACTCATCAATTTCCTCGATTAATCTTGCTTTTCCGTGCATATTAAGCACATTTTCACCAATAGTCCTGATTATTCCACCACGAGCCGCACCTTTTGAAAGTTCAGCTGAAACTCTGTCAGCAACCTTAGTAGAGCCTACTGCCGCAATTATCACTGGAATCTTACAACGAATGCCTCCTAAAACTTCAAAGAGCGATGCATCTTGATAAATGGGTTCTCTACCCAATTCTAGTTTTTTCTTATATCCTCCTCTCCATCTTGGTATGATTTGGAAGTCATCCACAGACGGTAAACGCTTTACTGAGCCAAAAGTCGCTCTACCAAACTTCACTCTTGGATCAATGTTCCCACAATAGTCAGCAGCACCAGTGTCAGCATAATACCCGATAATACATTCACCGCAGCCAGAACATACCTCACACAGACCACTTGGTCGTTTTATCCTTGTTTCTCCTTGAGTTAATTGCGTTGAGGGAAACATAGCATAGTAATCAAGCATAGAAAGCAGTGGTTCCCTTGAAGTTTTTTTCTTATCAGATAACGTCTTAATTTGCTTTATATTTGCTGGTTCTTCACTTATGTCATCTAAAACATCAAAAAGGCGTTCTCCATTTGAGTTTCTGATAATGACAGTACTGTAAAGTGGCTTACTTCCGACCGAACCTACAGAAACATCCGCCAGCGATGCTGTGAAATCCTGGCAGATTTTACAGTAATTGTTAACTGCTAAATTAAAAGATAAATCCTCTAAATCCATCTCGAAGGTGGATTCATGTTTTCTATATTCTAGTTTTCCTTTCGAAATTCGCATAGATTGTATTTCTGAAGGTAAGCCAAGGACTCCTGGATTATTACCGAAAACTCTACTATAGAGAAAAGATTCCATGCAGAAAAGACCCACAACACTATGAATGTTTTTCGAATTTAAAATCTCGCCATTATGGAGTTGAAGTTTTCGGACAGCTCTTAAATGACAAGGTAGACCAACAAATAGGACCTTATCATAGATTTTGGTGGCTTCAATTAGTTTTGGGATTGGTGTACTTGTTGTGTACTTAGAACCTGCGAAACGCGCTACAGCGTCATTTTCTGTTACTATTTCTGTAATTGGGTGCCAGAAAGAATCTCTTTTTGTTAATACTGCAGCATCTATAATTCCCTTTGAAAGAAGATCTTCGACTAATTTAGTTATTACACCGCCATCTTGAGCAAACTCGGGACGCTTGTTCAATTTAACCGATCGTATTTTCATTATTGGCCCAATTTCGGTTTGATCTGCTTTTTGAAAAAACTTTCCGATATTTTCGTATCCTACATTAATCTGAGGGCACGCTGCGAAACATTGACCGCATCCTGTACAATCATCTAAGTCTTCTACATACGGAACTCCATTGTCTATCTGAACCACACTACAAACTGCAGCACATGTGCCACATTGAGTGCAGAAACCACGGTCAATTACCAAATTTTTCAGATCTTCGAAATAAAAGGTCATAATAGTTTCTCCCCTTTCTGTATACCCATAAAGAATACGGGTGTACTATTGTACACTATATTTACATATGTAAAAGAAATATAAAAATCTTTTTAGTCGAATATCGCACCCTAAACATTGAAGAAAAATAAGAAAAGTACCGAATCTTGCATGTACATCAAGAAATCTTACTTAAGGTAATTTTTTTCAACCAAAAAATTCTTATGGTGTATATCATACACTTTCAATACAGCTTGGATCTATTCTTTCAAATGGTTTTTCAATGCTTCTTCTAAAAAAGAAAAGGTGATTATGCTTAGGGAAACAACCCTCTTGTCTTCATCGCATCTGCAACACGATCGACGGCAAAAACTTGTGAAGCAGTTCTCATATCAATCTCTTTTTCTTTAGAGACTTTCAAGGTCTCTCTAAATCCTTGTTGCATTATTTTTTCCAAGCGTGTCAGAACTTCCTCTTCAGTCCATAGCCAAGCTTGTAAACTTTGTACCCACTCAAAGTAAGAGACTGTGACTCCACCAGCATTAGCAAGGATATCAGGAACTAGAAAAATATCTCTTTCATACAATACTTTATCTGCTTCTGAAGTAGTCGGACCGTTTGCTACTTCTATAACAATTTTTGCTTTTATATTTGTGGCATTTTCCTTTGTTATTACATTTTCTAGGGCAGCTGGTAACAAAACATCACATTCAAGTTCTAAGAGTTCAGTATTGGAAATCGTTTCGCATGCCTCGCAATCGATGACTGATCCAGTTTTCTGTTTGTGTTCCAAAACCTTGTTTGGATTAAGTCCCTCTTTGTTATACACAGCTCCTTTAGAGTCGGAAACAGCGATGACTTTAGTTCCTGCTTTGTGTAAAAAACGTGCTGCTACTGATCCTGCATTTCCGAATCCTTGGATAGCACATGTTGCATTACCTGGAGTCATATTGAAATGCTTCAACGCTTCAAATAAAACGAATGTTGCACCACGTCCCGTGGCAATATTACGTCCTAAAGAGCCTCCTATATTCAGTGGTTTGCCAGTAACAACCCCTGGAACGCTGTAACCTTTCATCATACTGTAAGTGTCCATTATCCAGGCCATCTCCTGAGGACCAGTGTATACATCGGGTGCTGGAATGTCTTGCTCTGGACCTATTATTGGGAGAATCATCGCTGTGTATCGACGCGTCATGCGTCTGAGTTCATTTTCAGACATTTCCTTTGGATTGCAAACTACTCCTCCTTTTCCTCCTCCGAAGGGTAGACCGACTAAAGCACATTTCCAAGTCATTAGCATGCTCAAAGCAATTACTTCATCAAGCGTCACATTTGGATGATAACGGATGCCACCCTTTGCGGGTCCTCTCGCAGTTGAATATTGAGCTCTAAATCCTGTGAATACTTTAGTAGTTCCATCGTCCATAGAAGTCGGTACAGAAACCATTAACACACGTTCTGGTTTTCTCAGCATTTCGTGAATAGATGGGTCAAGTTCCAAGACTTTTGCGGCATTATTTAATTGAGCTAATGAGTTATCTAACATGCTTAGAGTTTTTTCAGACATATTCTCACCTTACTCAATCGATTTGATAATAAAATGGATTTAATTCAACTGGTAAAAAAGTATTTTGATACAGGATATTAATTTTCAAAAACTATGCTGAAAATGAACACTAGATAGTAAAAAAGAGAAAAGAAGTAGCTATTACCAGCCAGCGAATCGTGCGATTTTTTCATCAGAAACTTTGCCTTCTTCAACGTCTTTAATTGATTGATTAATGATGTCAATCGCTTTATCACAGTGCTCTTTATTGACTATGAGCGGCGGTGTGATTTCTATGGTGTTCGAGTGTACACCCACATAGATTAAAATTAAACCAAGTTCCCATGCTCGATACATGACTTTAGCGCATTCTAATGAGGCAGGTTCCTTTGTTTTTTGATCTTTTACTAATTCAACACCAATCATCAGGCCTTTTCCACGAACATCTCCAATCAAAATGCGATCTTCTTGAATTTCACTTAATCGTTTAATCAGATAATCTCCCATTTCTGCTGCGTTCTTTGTAAGATTTTCTTCTTTAATAACTTCCAAAGTAGCAAGAGATGCAGCCGCCGACACCGGATGACCACCTGTGGTCAACAGATGTCCTGCAACTAAAGAATCTAAGATTTCTGAAGGAGCAACACATGCGCTTAATGGCATTCCGTTTGCCATAGGTTTTGCCATTGTCATAATATCTGGTTCGATATTGTAACATTCAATACCAAACATTTTGCCAGTTCTACCGAACCCATGTTTCACTTCATCAACTGCAAATAGAATATCGTATTTCTCACAAAGTTCTTTCAGTCCTTTCAAAAATTCAGGTGGAGGAGGAATGTCACCGCCATCAGATTGGATTGGTTCAATTAATAGACATGATGTGTCTCTTGGTGGACAAATCGTTGTCATTACATTTTTTTCAATAAAGTCAACGCATTGAATTCCACATGCTGGACATTCAAGATCTTTTCCAAAAGGACATCTATAGCAATAAGCATAAGGAACTTTGACGACATTTGGCAAGCCTACGATTTCTGTTTGAGCTGTATGCCCAGATAAAGTGTAAGCACCCATAGTTTGACCATGATAACTTGCCATAAAACTCATAATGCGTCTTTTTTTTGTCGCATATGGGACTAGTTTGTAAATAGTTTCGTTTGCGTCAGAACCAGATAACCCAAACCAGACTTTTTTTGCCCAATTGCCAGGTGTGATTTGGGTCAGTTTTTCTGCTAATTCGACTACAACTGGGTTACTATGTAAAGTAAAGCAATGATGACTTAATTTTTCGACTTGATCTTGGACTGCTTTCACTATTTTGGGGTGTCTGTAGCCAGCTATAGCAACAGCAGCACCTGCATTGAAATCTAAATATTCATTTCCGTCAGAGTCGTATAAATACACTCCTTTACCTGAATCTATAGAAAGAGGATAAAACCTAATATGAATTGCTGACCCAATAACCTTTTCATCTCTATCAATTACATCAAAAGATTTTGTCACATTTTTTTCCATTCTTTTCACCTAAATTGCTTGCATATCCATTGGAAATACTCATCTAATTATTCCTAATATAAAAAATTTGGCTTTTCATGTTTTCTTGGAAACTTAATAGTGTTTTCTTTTTGTAACCGAAAGAGATAAACTTAAATCTCATAACTACTGTTTGGTTTCAATACTTTGTATTCTAAAACAGTTAAAGATGCACAAATTTCATTGATGTGAACAGAAATCCTCTCCTTGACGAAAAAAGTAGTAGATTTGTATTAATAGGTGAAACTATGTATGAGCGGAGAAAAGCTTATTAATGATGAAACATTTATGCAAGAAGCATTTAGAATTATAGAAATCGCTGAAGAGCGTGATATAGTTTTAAGATTGCTAGGCTCGATTGCTTTTCGTATTCACTGCCCTAAGTATGCACCTCTACTACATCAAGGAGATGCTGTCCATAGACCACTTACAGATATTGATTATATGACCTATACCACACACAAAACCCCTATACGAAAGCTAATGTACGATCTAAGATTTCGCGAGATTTTTGCGGATCCCATAGTTAGTCGGATAGTTTTTCAAAGTCCAAAATACAAGAATTTAAAAGTCGATTTTTTCCTTGAAAGACTTCATTTCTGTCACATAATTCGCTTTGATAAGAAAGAAAAACGTTTGGAGATTGATAAACCTACTATTCCATTAGAGGAAATGCTTTTGGAAAAAATGCAGATAGTTGAGATTAATGAGAAGGATATAAGAGATACGATTATGCTTGTATGTGAACATGATATTGAAGACGATGCGGAAAAGACTACGGAGATTATCGATGGAGGTTTTATTGCTAGGATCCTAGCAGATGATTGGGGATTCTGGTATACTGTTACAACAAACCTAAACAAAACAAAAGCTTGGGTGCCTCAATATAGTAACACTCTATCAGAAGAAGACCGTATTTCAGCAATAAATAGAATAGATAAACTTATTGAACGAATCGATCAAGAACCAAAGACTAAGAAATGGCAGAAACGAGCAAAAACTGGTACAAAGAAGCGATGGTACGAAGAAGTCCAGAGTTTTGATGTAGATTAGATTCTCGCGA
>JBHLOP010000114.1:0-6332 GCA_048940375.1 Promethearchaeota archaeon
CGAGTGAGAGATGCATTCAAAGGTTTAGGTTTAACAGACTATGAAATTAGTGTATATTTGACATTATTAAACTTAGGACCTTCCCCTGCAAGTGAAATAAGTGACGATAGTAATGTACCTCTCTCAAAAATTTATGAAGTTCTTCGCAAACTGGAAGAAAAGGGATTTATTCAAGTAAGAAAAGGTGATATGCAGCATAAAACAAAAATTTATAGCGCTCTGGCTCCAAATGAGGCAGTCCAATTTACATTACAGAGCATTGAGCGAGAACTCAAAGATTTTGGACAGGTTGTTGTTGATGAACTCACTCCTGTTTATGAAAAAAGTGGTGAGCCCGAGTATCACCAAGTAACGCTAATTAACGGGACTGCAAACTTACTCGAAAAAGCATTTGAGACACTTGATAATTCACGATCAACGGTTCTTGTAACTTTGCCATTTATCACAGATGACTTAGTCAAGTTGTTTGAGCCTGCAATGCAGATGCTTATAAAAAGAGGAGTGAATCTCCGCGTCCTTATTTCCAAAGGCTCATTGCCCCTGTCAGCCTTAGACCGCTTGGCAGAAAGGATACATGTACGAGTTAGAGATGCCCTATTCGGTGGAGGGATCATCAGTGATAGTCGTGAAGTACTTATCATTCTCGGAGAAATTACAGGCAAAGATTTACAGCCAACTTTTGGAATTTGGTCTGAACATGTAGGATTATCAAGATTTGCAGAAGAATACTTTGAATTCCTCTGGAGTTCTGCAGAGTCATATTGAATTCATAAGATACCCGTTTTATAAAAACCTCATTTTCTTTGGCCAAAAAGGTATCATTTATTAAAAATATAGTTGAATGTATATAATGAGAAAATCTTTTTAGAGCGAAGCTATGTAGTATTGAGATTGTTAAGAAATATGACATTTGCAGCATTCGGAAGTTAGATATTTTAATATGATTGTATCTAATTGAAGTGTAGCTAATCAGATAGGAGGACGATCGTTGGAAAAAGTTGTTTGTGTGAATTGCGGAAAAGTAATTGGAGGCCCTGATGACATCTCAGGGGACGATGCAAAAGTCTTAGCATGTGATCTTTGTGGAAAACCAGTATGTGGTGACTGTGCTAAGCATCTTAGCATGTATGTATCGGAAGGAGGCGTTCGTAGGCTAAGAAGTTTGCGACTCTGTCCAAGTTGCGCACCAAAATCAAGAAAAACCTATAAAGATGTCTAATCGCAAAGTATTTTTTATTTACCATTGGACAATTCTTCTAATTTTTATTCGAATAAGCAAATTAATTATTGGGCTGAATCCCGCTCCGATTTACCATAATGGGCGATTTTTGGGGATGACTATATATTTAGAGAAAGACCACTTGCCGAAAAGTAATTGGAACTGCTATATGAGGAAATAACAAAAATCATGTAACGATAATACGCATTTATAATACATAAGAATAAAAAAAATTAATTCATTGGTAGATAGAAAAAAACTTGAAATCAGATATCATTTAAGGCTTTTCAATTTCGATTCATCTTCGCTATACTTTAAGTATTAAGCATTATTTGTAAATTTACATATTTTTTAGTTGTAATGGTATCACGATTGTACTGTGTAACATATCTCATCCGTATTATCATGACGAAGCTTTTATAAGGAAGTATTGCAAAGCCCTCATGAGGAGGGTTGTGTATGAAGCTTATCTCAGTTAAATTGCCAGAGAAATATCTTGAGGGGCTTGATACCTTAGTTCGAATAGGCGTATATCCATCCCGGAGCGAAGCGATTCGTGTCGCAGTCAGAGATCTCTTGAAACGAGAGGTATGGGAAAAAGGAGTGCCTCCTAGTTCCTAATCACCTCTGAAATGTCTGAAGATGATTTCCTTTTATTAATCACTAATCAATTTACCTTACAGGAGTTTTTATATAATGAAGCGTAATCTCTTTCATTTAAAATACGGAATTATCCCTGCTTGCGATGTTAAGAGTTTATCTGAATTAGAAAATCTAGTTGAATTAACGGCTGATATTGAGGGAATCGTAGGCTATAAAATAGGTTTTTCACTGGGTTTAGGTCACGGATTACAAACTGTTGTTGACACCATCGAAAAGCATTCCGATTTGCCTATCCTATATGATCATCAAAAAGCAGGTACAGACATTCCTCAAATGGGGGAGCTTTTTGCACGAACATGCAAAGTGAGTGGTATTACTGGAGTTATCATTTTTCCACAAGCTGGACCCGCGACCGAAGAGGCTTTTATAAGCGCCATAATTAGTGAAGGTCTCATACCTTTGGTTGGAGGCGAAATGACTCATCCTCGGTATTTATCTAGTGAGGGAGGATTTATCAGAGATGAATCTATTGAGGAAATGTATTTGATTGGCGCAAGAAACGGTGTGACATATTTTATTGGTCCTGGAAATAAACCTGAACGAATAAATCACTATGTAAAACTCCTAAAAAATGAAATTCCACAACCGATGTTTTGTATGCCTGGCATCGGGCGTCAAGGTGGAGATATTAAATCTGCATTTGAGGCAACCGAAGGACTACCTGCTTATGGAATTATTGGTAAAGCTATATACGCGGCATCCGATATAAGAAAGGCTACAAAAAAATACTGCGCTGTGGCTTTAGAATCGTAAAAGTTTATTATTCTGTCCTCTTGTGGGTGGTTAGTTACATTGAGACTTATTGGATTATCCAGATCGACTTTTTTCAAAGTTGATTCGAATTTCTTCATCGGTTTTGATTTTTCGAACAGCTTTTCTCGCTTGTAATCCACGGGCTGCCCATCTCTTAGCTACAATTATTAAATTTGCCCTATTTAATTGACCTTCAATAAATTCTTTATCACTATCACCTATTATAGCATCTAACTCCTCTTCTTTCATTCTGGAAAACTCATCTCTCCCCCCCACCTTAAGGTTTGCAAAATCTTTGAATCGTAATTTTTTCATTGGTTTTGAATTTAAACGATCAATATCAGCTTTTGTTTTTGGATTAACTGGATCGTCCCATTCAATAACATCTTCCCAGGTACCTTTTTCAAGATATTGTCCTCTATAACCTTCATTTCGCAATATTTTCTTGAAAAAATTAGTTAAATGTACAGAGGATGGTTTTACATTAAATTTTCTCACATATTCTGCAAGAATGTTCTTTTCCTTACGGACAATTATTCTGTATCGAATAGGCGGGTCTTCACGATTCTTTAAACTATCGAGTATTTCCCAATCGCTAACGTCATCAATTAGTTGAATGTGATACTGCTTTCTCTTAATTTCAAAGATTTTTTCTTTCATTTTAATCATCATTTACTCTTTGACACAACCAACGTATCATAGCAATATTTCGTTTAGTTTGATTTTCTACGATTTTTTTGATACTACAGCCGATGCTTTGTAAAACATTTTCCAGGCTGTTTATTGCCTTTAAATAAAGTTTTGAAAGGTTTAGGAAACATTCAATGTAATTAAACTCTTGATTCTCTATTTGATCATCAATAATTTGTTCAGTCTTTGAAATGGTCTCAGGCGTAAGTTGTTGTTCATAGAAAGGAATGGGTTCTTTTGGTTTGACCAACCCAAATTTTGCAGATACAATGAGCAGATCAACATGAATTGGCCAAGAATTTTCTAAAAGAAGATGTTTTAAGAAGAGAAATGTCTTTCCAAGATATCTAAGAAGCGCTGGTATGGATTTTATTTGAGAACTTTTTGTTGCTGAGCATGAAACGATTAATAAAGCTCTTTTTATATTAGCATGTGGAACTACTGCGAGTTTACTTAGGAGGCCTTTTTCTGTCATTGTTTTGTTTTGTCTTTCACCAACAGCCCTGAGAAATTGACCAGTCGGCCAGATGAATCTATCCAAGAGGTTTTCAAACTTTACCTGTTCTTTTACTTTTTTGTAATCGGCTGTGACCGACTGGAACCGCAGATATCGTATAAAATCATTCACAAACTGATATGCTATCTCTTTAAGACTTGAAACCATCTCATTTTCCGTTCTTGTACCAAGAAAAAATTGAGTTCGGTTTTGATAAAGTCGTGAAGGTATTTCAACTATTTCTGCATTCTGATTTTCTGGATCATGCAGAATAATCTTCGAAGGAAGTGCTTTGCTAGAGTTCCATTGAATATCTTTTATTTTCCTGGCGTCTCCGTTAGACAGAAATACGCTTGAACGATTTGTTTGTAGTGAAGTCTGGATATTCTGAATGTCCCCATGACAATGATTTAAGCGCCATGATATATAATCAGAAAGTCGGCGAAGGGGTAACACCGTGAAATAAAACCTTATAAGATTCTGTGAAGAAACTATTTGAAATCTAAAAAGGTAATAAATTGCTATTCCTGAACGTCTAATCTGAAAACTCCGAAAAGGAATATATCCAAAAAAATAGGCATCGACCTCTAATTCACCAAGAAAATCTTCAATTAACTCCAATAGTGTTTCTTTAGTCTTACTTAGTGAAATTCTAATTTCATAAATCACCTTTTCTTGTGTTACATCAAGATTTTTTTGCCTAGGCGATCTAAACAGCCTTAGAAACTGATTTTGAGGAAAAGATTCATTCAAAAAGTGATCATGTAAAGGTTCACCTTCTAAGTCTGTAATTTGAAACGATGCATCAACAAAGATAGGATCTATTCGAATATCAGTTCCATGTATTTCGCAAAATTCACCTAACGAACTCTTAACTAGTGGTCTGCCACAGAAACAAACTGGTTTCTTTCGAATATTAGTTAATTCTTTTAGTTTTAACATTGCAGCCCCTCCCCCTACTCACTCTCAATTAGTTGATAACTTCTAGATTCACCTTCAACCTCTTGAATTCCAAAGAGCAGCTCTGACATTATCCTTAATACTGACAATGCCTTAGCAGGATTAAAATTACTTATTCCTGAGCCCCTAAAAAAGCCCACAAGATCCATAAACCCGACTTTTCCTTCAGGGGCTCTTTTTACAAATGTGAGGGTTTCGGAAAAAATAGGATTGTCCTTTATATGTTCTTTAAATTCACTTTGAAATTCATCCTCTGCTGATAAGGAGACCAGTTTTTCCCCTTCTGGAGTTAACCAGATCTTTTTCTCTCCTTTGATAGCCAAGTCAAATTTAACGAGCATGCCTAATATTCCGCCAATGGTGGAATTCGCGAATTCAAGTTTTTCTTGAAGTTCTTTAGGTCGGTGAAGGGTTTTCAGTCCTATTAACACATCCCTAAGATGAGAAACATACACTGGAATGAAACCAGATACACTATCTTCAAGTTTCTTCCTTCTTGACCTCGAAAACGGTGAAGAAGACCGTTCTTCAACAAGTGAGATGCCCTCTTCTGTTTGTTTAAGTACTTCAAGCTCGGTAAACATTTTTAAAAGAAATCTGGACCAGTTCGGGATATTTTCTTCTGCAGCATTGGAGAATATCTCTAAGAAACTATCCCAAGATTCGTCATGTGGCACCAGAAATATATTCTCTAGCCATTCGTAGTTTGCATCATTAAGATGAGATTTATTTAGAAACAAATATCTTAATGCTGCGCCTTCGGCAGTTAGAGACACAGTTCGACTACGTTTTTTGGTAGCAATTTTAATAATTTCATAATCAGCAAGTCTTTCTATAAGCTCGATCCCTTCTACAAGAGAAGTTCCTTCCAACAATTTGTTTTCTGATTTGGTGATTTTATTTCCTTTGAATTGCATAAAAAATCTTTCAATTGAAAGTTTCTCAAAATCCTCACCTAGTGATTCAATTGGCTCTTGAATACCTTCTTCAACTGACTTTTTCAATTCTAAGAGATCATGAGCAATGGTCATCATTTTTTGTTCGATTTCTTTTAAAAAAATACTAATGCCTTTCCAGTCGGTATGAATTTCATTATTAGTTTTAATGAGCTGCTTGATTTGAAGTCCAGCAATTATGTTTTCATAATCAGAAAAACCCTGCTTGGCAAGAAATCTAATAACCTGCGATTTTTTTAATGGTGCTTCAAATATTTTTTGAAGTAGAAGGGCCTCCCCTGGTGCCAAATACCCCGATAATACCAAATAAGTTGATAACGCTTCCATTTTTCATTCCTTTTTCTTATTGTTTTCCTTTTTTTCTCGAATATATAGTTCCTTGAGTTGAATTAGCGCGTTAATATTGTGAATAATCAATAAGTACTGAGCTTCTTCATCTCCTCGCTGAAAATCTTGCAGTGAACTCTCTTGACATGCCGGACAAGAGCAATTTTTAAGTTGATCATCAGTTATGTTTACTATAACTTCATATCGTCCTTCTAAAGTGTATAATCCCCTCACTGAAGATAGAATATAGCCAAAACCATCTACAGAA
>JBHLOP010000115.1:0-6282 GCA_048940375.1 Promethearchaeota archaeon
CTAGAATTAGGACGAGATAAAATAGATAAAAATCTCGAAATCGTTGATATTACTGAACTTATAGCCAAACGACTTCTTTAGCAAGGAAGGATTTATGTTTTGACCGAAATTGATTCTTGGCTTCAAAAACTGCAAGATGATGATTCGAAGGTGAAAGAAGCTGCAATATATGCCTTGGGTGAACTTGGTGGTAAGCGTGCTGTAGAACCGCTGATTGCTATGCTAGAAGATCCTTCGTCTGATGTGCGAAAAAGTGCAGCTGTTGCGTTAGGTTGGTTGAAAGATAAAAGGGCTGTTGACCCCCTTTTAAAATACCTTAAGAAGGCTCAGGCGAGTGAGTTTAGTTCAATAACCTATGCACTCAGCGAATTACAAGATAAGAAAGCTGTTGAACCATTGATTCAATTGGCGCTTGAATCAAAATCTCAACTGATACGTAAACCTTGTATTCGTGCATTAGGCAAATTTAATGACAAGAGAGCGATAATTCCATTTTTAGAAATTCTTTCAAATAAAGAAGCAACAGATTTCCAGAGGTTTACTAGCGAAACTCTTGACAGAATGTTAGATGACGAAGGAATTAAGGAACTTATCCAGGCGTTTGATTATTCAAATGAGGCTATAAAATGGATTGCATTAAGAAAATTACGGGAATTAAGCGAAAAAAGTTTTGAACTACTGATCCATGCCATAAAAGAAGGCAGTGAAGATATAAGAAAATATTCAGTCATAACAATTGCAGAAATGAAAGAAATAAAGGACATTGAGTTCCTTAGTCAATTTATTAACGATGAAACCCTTAAATATTATGTTGCAATCGCCTTTGGGAAGCGTGGTAATAAAAGAGTATTAGATATCTTAGTTGAGGGGCTTACGCACCCTTCTACTTGGGTAAGGGAACATTCGGCTTTAGCTTTAGGCATAATAAAAGATAAAAAGGCCTTTGATTCGCTAATTGCAGCATTAAAGGATACAGAACGAGAAGTTCGCGCGGCTGCTGCGTTTAGTCTTGGTGAACTAAAAGATGAAAAGGCTATAGATCCACTGATTCAAGCTATGATTTCTGAAAAGGGTGAAGATTGGTATACAAAAGGCGCTTTTGTTCGGGAAACTATCGCTAAAGCGCTTGGAGAAATAGGCGGACGAGCTGCAATACCGCTTTTAACAATCTTCGAAGAAAGTAAAGACTGGAATCTGCGTTTTATTGCTGCAGTGGCTTTAGCGGCAATGCAAAATGATGTAGGAACAAATTACTTAGTTCAAGGGTTACTGCAGGGTACCTTATTTTTACAGTATGCATGTCGTAGGATAATCAAAGAACTAGTTAACGAAAATAAGATTTCGCCAGAAATACTCATGAAACATAAATGGTCATTCAGATGGGAATAATACTTCAGTTTTCCATGGTTTTTCTATTACCTACGATATAATTTTTTTTGATAATCTCCGCAAAACTTTAAAATAATAAGTTTCAATTCATAAAACCAATAAAGCAGTAGGATGCTTTTAAACCTTTATGTATTATCTTCTCTTACATTATGCTGTTTTAGGTGAAGAAAAATTATTTCTCTCAGACTAAATCGCGTTAAAGTGATTATTTATGAATGACTTAGATACATTATTGCAAAGATTAAACGATAAGGACTCTAGAGTAAGAGAAGAGACACTATATGCCCTAGGTGAACTTGATGATAAGCGTGCTGTTGAGCCATTGATTGATATGCTTGAAGATCCTTCGATCCGGGTACGAAAAGGTGCCGCTGTTGCGTTAGGTTGGCTTAAAGATAAAAGAGCTGTTGAGCCTCTTTTAAAATACCTTAAGAAGGCTCAGGCGTGCGAATTCAGTTCAATAACTTATGCACTCAGCGAATTACAAGATAAGAAAGCTGTTGAACCGCTAATTCAATTGGCACTTGAATCAAAATCTCAACAGAAACGTACGCCTTGTATTCGTGCACTAGGTAAAATAAATGATAAAAGAGCTATTATTCCGCTAATAGAAATTCTTTCAAACAAAGAAGCTACAGATTTCCAGAGGTTTATTAGCGAAACTCTTGACAAAATGTTAGATGACGAAGGAATTGAGGAGCTTATCCAAGCTTTTAATTATCCATATGAGGCTGTAAAATGGTTCGCATCTAAAAAATTAAGTGAGTTAAGCGAAAAAAGTATTGAGCCGCTTGTCCAAGCCATAAAACAAGGAAATGGAGATATACGAAAATTTTCTATCATAACAATTGCAGAAATGGAAGATTTAAAAGAAATTGATTTCCTCAATCAATTTATTAATGATACAGAACTAAAATATTATGCAGCAATTGCCTTCGGCAAACAAGGTGATACACAGATTAAAGATATCCTGCTTGAAGGACTCAATCACAATTCAAAATGGATAAGAAAACATTCTGCCTTAAGTTTGGGTGTAATAAAAAATAAAGATGCTTTTAATGCTCTAATTATGGCTTTAAAAGACTCAGATAGAGAAGTTCGTGCTGCTGCAGCATTTGCTCTAGGTGAACTGAGAGATGAAAACGCTATAGAGCCATTAATTCAAGCGATCGTTGATGAAACAAGTGAGGACTACTATACAAAAGGTGCTATTGTTCGGGAAGCTACCGCTGAGGCCCTCGGGAAAATAGGTGGGGCTTCAGAACGTCTTTTAGAGATTGCTAATAATGAGAAACTTAGATGGAATATTCGATTTTTTTTCATAGTCGCTTTAGTTGACATGGGAAATAAACAGGGAATAGATCTCATAATAAAAGGGATGAATCACTCTTTATGGTATATGCGTTATAACTGTTCCAAGATGCTCAAACGATTTGTCAAGGAAAAAAAGATTCCACTTGAGAAAATTAGAAAGCCCATTTCATATTTCTTTGATCCTCAGCTTATTCGCTGAGCACTCCAGTTTAACGAGAATAGTAAAATCTATAAAGGTTAATAGAAAGGAAAATTCTGTCAATCAACTGCCTTTAAAGGTTAGTTTCTTGTTTCTTCTAAGAGCTATAATTTTGATGTGGCATCATAAAAATTTATATAAAGTTCAGTATATATGGTCATATGTCGATATACAAAAGACAAGAGTTTTTTGTATTTTAAAGAGTTTTAGGCGTGTTTATGATGGCCCAAGCAAACAGGATTCGTGCTAAGGTTTTTAAGGCGATTGCAGATCCTACCAGACTCGAAATAATCGAATTCCTAAAAGATGGAGAGAAATGCCAATGCGAGATCCACCCGGAGTTGGAAAAGAGCCAGTCTACTGTCTCGCAACATCTAAAGATTTTGATAGATTGTGGGATTGTGGATTTTTTCCGCGATGGCCAAAAAAAAATGTACAAAATAAAAGAACCAGATGTACTGCAAATTATTGAGTTAATTGATGACATAATAACAAAACATTATTCACAGTTTATTTTGACTTAAACAAATTAAATTGCTTAGGACGAATCTAAGACGTAAGATATTCGAGTTTAATCTTTATATTAAATTTTTCAAGAATTTCTTACGCTATAAAATATTTAAATCCTTAGATGGAGGCTTTGCATGTCTCTTGAAATAGAGGAAGATGAGGATGAATTCAGAGTGACTTATAATAACAAAGTAATGCATTTTCCCAAGTATCTATACTATACTGAACAGGATATGTGGGCGAGAGTAGGAGAATTTAGTGGAGTTGCAACAGTAGGGCTGACTGATTATCCGATGACATTACTCAGAGAAATAACTTCGTTAGAAATTAAGATTGATCCTGAGACTGCTGTGTCACCCATGGAAGAGATCGGTTTTATAAAATCAAATAAAACTGAATTGAAACTATTTCCACCCGTTTCGGGCACAATAATTGCTATAAACAGCAAGATCAAAGATGAACCAGATGTAATAAGAGATAATTATGAGAGCGGATGGTTGTTCAAAATAAATCCAAGTGATTTAGATTCGGAACTTCGCGATTTAACTATTAATGCTAAATACTATGTTAAAGTCTTGCAAGAACGTATACAACAAGAATAATACCCTATGTACATATACAGAGAAATTTCGGAAGATAAGTGCATCGTCTCTTGTTAAAATGAAAGTCCAAATTCATATGCTTTTTTAATTGCTTCTTGATTATCTGAAATTTCTCCTTTTTCATACGCTTTTGCTAAGAGTGTTCCAATAAATCTCATTTTCAAATAATCGAATGACATGTTAAACATATCAACCAGAGGCTTACAAGCATCCGCACCTTCTTCCGATGGAGTTACAAGAACAAATTTCTTGCCTTCTAATTTTTTATTTGCAACAAATGGTCGCATTCTATCAATTAAGAGTTTCATCTTACCAGTTGGTCCGTACCAATACAGTGGAGTGCCGAAAATTATTAAACCCGCCTCTTCCATTTTTGGATATATTTCTTGCATTCCATCATTTATGGCGCAGACATAGTCACCTTTTTTGCACGCTCGGCAATCAATACAAGGTTCTATATCATATTCGTACAGATACAGTTTTTCGTTTATATGACCCTTTGTTTCACAACCCTTTAAAATCTCTTCAACTAGGATATCTGTATTACCCCTCTTTCGGGGACTTCCAATTAGTGCTAGGATTTTCATCTTTAATCACTTAGATTGTATTACAACATTTCTAAGCCATTTAGAAAAACTATCTATATTTATCAATATTTTGGCAAAAAAAATAAATTTAAAAACCAAATAGGATAAAAAGTTTCTTAAGAACTAAAGATTTCTAATTTTTCGCAAGGTATGGAGCGATGAGGCTATTAACGATTGATGTAGGAGCAGGAACACAGGATATTCTCCTCTATGATAGCAATATAGAAATTGCGAATGCAATTAAAATGATTTTACCTTCTGAACCAAAATTATTAGCATCAAAAGTTCAATTGTTAACTCAACAGAAAAAGGATATTGTAGTCTATGGAGAAACAATGGGAGGATATCCTTTTAGTTCTGCGTTAAAAAAGCATATTGCAGCAGGATTCAAAGTTAAAATGACACCTACCGCAGCTAGGAGCATTAGAGATGATTTAGATATTGTAAAGGCAATGAATATTGACATAATCTCCGAATCAGAACTTTTCAATTTTGAAAAGGAAGGTTATGTCAAGCTTAAAGTCGGAGATCTAAATCTCAACAGTTTAGAAAACGTTTTCTCTCTTTATGGAATGTCATTGAAATCAGTTGATGGAATCGCAGCAGCAGTACAAGATCACGGTGATGCTCCAAAAGGGCAAAGTGAACGCAAGTTTAGATTTGAGAATTTAATTAAACCAGGTATAGAAAGCGGAGGTTCCATAGAGGAGTTCGCTTTTAAAACTGGAGAAGTCCCACCAGAATTCACCAGAATGAAGGCTATGGAACGTATTATAACAAGAGAAGGTTTCAAAGGAATAGTAATGGATACAGGACCTGCTGTTTTGTTTGGGGCACTTGAAGATGATTATCTTAAAAGTAATAAAGATGTGATTGGTGTCTTAAATTTTGGTAATCAGCACACTTTAGGAGGAGTGATTAAAAAGAGCAAGCTTGTTGCTGTTTTTGAACATCACACGGTTCTAATGAATGGAGAAAAGGCAAAAAACCATCTTTTAGCTCTGGCAGACGGAAACCTTAGTAGTGAAGAAGTTTTTGAGGATAATGGACATGGAGCATTTACTCTTGAAACTGTTGGCTCTAAGAACCTAGAAGCATTGGTTGTACTCGGCCCTCAAAAAAACAAAATGAACTTCTCCATAGCAGACAATATTTATCATGCAGTTCCATTTGGTGACCAAATGATGGCAGGGCCAGCGGGATTAATCCTAGCATCAAGAAAATTACTTCAATCTTAAAGGATGCCTATTAGTTTTTCTTATGCCTCAAAAAAATAAAAATGGAAATAGATTTGATTAAATTGCATTTTTTATTTGACAAGAGCTTTGATGATTTCCTTACAAAAGGCAGGTAAATCATCAGGTGTGCGAGAAGTGATTATATTCCCGTCTCTAACAACTTCTTGATCTAGATAAATCGCTCCAGCATTTACTAAATCATCCTTTATTGCATGGAAACATGTCGCTTTACGATCTTGTAGAAGATTTGCAGATATCAACAGCCAGGGACCATGGCAAATTGCAGCGACAGGTGCTTTCTTATGAACCTCTTGAACTAGTTTTATCATCTTGGGGTAGCGTCTAAAGCGATCTGGTGCATATCCACCAGGAATTACTATAGCATCAAGATCATCTGAAGATATCTTATTAATATCAGTGTCAACTTTTACTGGAAGTCCATG
>JBHLOP010000116.1:0-6282 GCA_048940375.1 Promethearchaeota archaeon
TTGGTAGCGGACCCCCTCCCTTACTACTGACACGGACTTTTGCTCTTTGGCTCGCAATTCTTATCTGATCTAAGATATCCTCACTATAAGTTTCACTAAGCATATCAGAAGTAACTATTTGATAATCAACTTGATGTTTCTCTTTAACTTTTTCTAGCAGATCTTCAATAAATAGTAAATTTTCATAGTTTTCGGAAATGTAAAGAACGTGTTTTCTCATATCTACTCACAATTTTTTTAGAGAATTGACATTGAGTTTTCAGCAGATTCAGTGAATAATAGACCACTAAAGGTTCTTGATCATATCTACAAATATGTCGCGCAATTCCTCAAACCTGCCAATTGGCAGTCCCTTTAATGTTTTTAGCAGTAGATGGGACTGATCATCGAGGATGAATGAAGTTGTTTGCACATATTTATTCTCAAGAACCGTCAATCTAAGATCTTCGTCAATCATTTCGAATAAAATCTCATCGTAAAACTTTTTAGCGTCTATCTTGCCATTTAATTTATCTTTAAGAAGAACTGCTAGCAAAAAATCAAAACCAAAACGATGCATATCCTCAGGATCGACTTGCTCTACATTAATTAAGCCGAACATTAAGTTGGTTGCTTGCTCAAATAATTGCGACGTAGTTTTTAATAATTCGCCCCGCTCTGGGGTGCTCAAAAGTGTAGTTTTTAATAGATTTTCAGCAGCCATATGAATAAGTCTTGCTTTTACATTTATTGCGACAGCATCAAAATCCCGAAAGTCTTTCATTAATTCCCTCAAACTTTCAATTTGATTAATCAGCAACTCTGCCAAATTTTTATATCCAACTGCAGCTTGACCAAATTGACTTTTTCTCACTAAATCTGAGAGTTCGCTTTCTATTTCGCTTATAGATTTATCCATTCGATGATTAAGCTCAACGGCTTTGAGTATAAGTTGTTCAGCTTTATCTGATTCTCCCATCGCATAATACGAATATGCCGCTTTAAGAAGACTTCCCACTGAGATATCACGATATTCTTCAAGGTTTGACATTGTATAGTGTTGATATGCTTTTTCAAAGTAATATGCGCTCTGTTCAATATCAGAGTGCTCATATGCAGTGTTTGCACAAAACATAAGAATTTCGCCAGAGATTTCTGGCACATTCGCCCTATTTAACTCATTTGCAAGTTCGTTCGCTTTCTCTAGGATGTAATACAGGTATGTTGCTCCTTTTTCGAGAAGAACGGACATGGAAATAAAGGCATCTCTCGTCTTATAATATTTGCCTGCTGTACAGAATTGTAATGCTGCTTGATAATAGTTTTTGGCAGCAAGGTCATAATCATTCTGCTCTAAATAATTATTTGCTAGTTTCATTAGTTCATCAGCTGACAGATTCGAACTCACAGTGTTTCCCTCATAATAAAGCATCAATTTCATTAAAAAGGGGATTTTCTAGATTCTAATATTAAAACACTTACATATGATTTAACCATTTTGGTTGAAGGTTTTTAGTCATAGGGTCTTTAAGCCTATCTTCTAGTATTTTTAGCATTCCAGGAAGATCTTCTGGCAGTTTACCTTCGAAATTTTCATAATTGCTAATATGATCATTAAACACTTCACTAGTTACGTTCGATTCTATCTGCTTTAAGATATTATATTGTTCAAGAAGGGTTTCAAAAGGAGTAAGCCTTTGAAATTTACCTGCTTTCCAATCATCGTATAAGGGGGCACCAGGAAATAGATTGAGAGTTCTGAATCTCAGAATCGTTGGATTGATGTTATTCAAGACAGTTGCAGTTTCTTTGGCGTGAATCTCGCTGTATTCTTTACCTCCAAGTCCTAAAATCACGTATAACGAAAGCCGAAATCCCGCTTCAATTGCTTTCTTAGAAGCTTTTATCATCATTCTTGGTGTGGTACCTTTTTTCATAAGTTTTAATACTAATTCACTCCCAGATTCCAAGCCCATGTATAATGTTACTAATCCTGCTTCTCTTAATTTTTTTAATTCTTCGGGAGTTTTCTTAAGCAGATCGTGGTTCTTAGCGTAACAAGAAATATGTTTGACCGTAAATCTTTGCTTTATTCGATCGATCACTTCCAAAAGTAATTCAGTTGGCGCTGACAAAGAATTTCCACCTGCTAAGAAAACTTTGTCAAACCAACCATAATTATTTGCCCATAGTTCAATGTCATTATTGATTTCTTCTAGAGATCGAATTCGATAGTTTTGAACCCCTTTGTAAACACTACAAAACCTACAGCGATTCCAAGAGCACCCTTCAGTTACTCCAATTAAAACTGAATGAGCTTCGACTGGAGGACGTATGATAACACCTTTAACTGCCATGATGCATACCTTAGTGACTTTTCTGTTTTTCTCTTTCTCAGAAATTAAAAAGAATTCTAATCTAGAAACAAAAATTTTTAATATTTTTTACATTAAATTTTATCGTATTCTTTATAAAGAATTGTGAATACTTTCGCTGACCTCTCTCTGTCTCCTGGTTTCCAAAATAATTTTGTCGGCTAGATTTATCTAATTATTATTTTTCTTTAGATATACCTTTATATTTTCATTTTTACGTCGGTCTCTCTCTTGAATTATAAATAATGGTGCTTATTGAAAAGAAAAGTACAAACTAAGAAAGGAAGTGATTGTTTTAACCGAACTTATTGAAACCACGGAATATGAGCGATGCCTTATTTATCCAATCAAAATAACCTCAATTTTTCACCCAGAAGAAGATCCAGATATAGTAATAATCGAAGTTGATTCATTAGAGGAGCTACGTCTGATTGCTGAGGGTTTCCAAAAACCACTTCTTTATGACGAACACCATTATCTTGTTATTTTTGATAAAGATATCCGCTACAGAACTAAAAAACCGTCAATCTAGCACGCTTCTTATTTTGAGTTCAAACAACAGTTATTTGAAGTCCTTATAGAATTGTCCTAAAGGTCACTTTTTATTTTTTCTAATTTTTTTACTACTTATCATCTATAAAACTAAATTCAAAGAAGTTAGAAGGAGCTGAATTATTAGATCTGATGAAAATGCCACTTCAAATATACTAATAAGGTGACTAAACAATTGGTGGCACAAATAATAGGATTGATGGGATTTCTGTGCCAGAAAAAGTCTTCTATTCACCCGAATTGACCAATCATGATGCTTGTCATAACTGTAAAATTTGCGTAAATGCCTGTCCTGTCAAAGCACTAAAAAAGACCGTACTAGGCATTGAAGTTGACCGTAAAAGTTGTGCAGAATACGTTTTATCGAGTGATGAATGTATAAAATGCACGGCAATATGTCCACAGGGTATTATTAAACTAGTTCCCTATGTTATTGAAGATGATGGGCAAGCAAAACGGGTTGAATCTGCCTAGTTTGTCTTCTCTCTCTCCAAAAATAGGTTTTTTCTCGGCAGTAGCTATAAATACTGAATTAAATAGATATCATTTTGAAATAATAAATTAGTGCAAAAAGTTAGAATTATTCGTGTGCTACTCACATAAAACATTCTGATGGAAAAATATTAATCGACACCATTCTCCCCCTACTTAAATAAACTAAGACCCTCTGTAAAGAGTTAGGGCGATTTCATGACTAGCACGAAAAAGGACGCTAAGAAGGATAAGATTAAGCCGTATGTGCCGAAGACTATTCCATTTAGCCGTGTTGATGTGCGTATTATTGAACATCTAGTCAATCAAGGTGTATTTACTAGCTTTAGCGATTGTGTCCGAACTGCCGTAAGAGAATGGATATATGCGCGGGTTGAAACGAATATAAAAGATGAACTGTTAGGTCTACAAGGCGACATGATTTTTGATAGAGAGGCTATCAAAATGATGTTATCTGATCATCTTACAAGAATGGATAAACTTAGAAAAAGAAAAGAGTAATTTGCTTTTTTTAAAGACTCTTGGTGTTGCAGATAATTCTATATATTTTGTGAGTGTTAGATATTGATAGATTTAATCAAAAAGAGCTAAAACTGTCTAATAACATAATATTTAAAAGTATACTCTTTAGACTGTACATGCAAGTCTAAAGTCAGAGTTCAATTCTCTGAAAAGTAAAAAATTGATGAGTGAAAAAAATGGGTAAAAAGAGAAAGTCAGGCGGAAGGTCAAAAGGTAAAAAAGGGGCATCCACAAGGGTTCAATGCAGCTTCTGTGGTAAACTAGTTCCTAGAGACAAAGCTAAAAAAGTTACAAGATACGTTACATTGGTTGATCATCGTATTTCGAAGGAATTAAGGCAACAAGGGGCTTTCATACCTCGAAGACGGGTGACAAAAACTGCTTGCGTATCATGTGCTGTGCATCGAGGAATGGTTAAAGTCAGGGCTAAAGATGAACGAAAAGGTTAAAAAAACAAATTATTAGGCAAAAAAATACAATTAAATTCTCATCCTATCACAGGTAATGATTGTATGCCAAAAAACAAACCTGAGTTTTTTATCCGAATTAAACCAGAACTTTGTAAAAGCTGTGGTCTCTGTGTTGAATTTTGTGGAAGGGATGCTCTTAAGATGTATGATGATTTAAAAAGCGGTAAACGCATACCAAAAGTTGTTCCAGAACGCTGCAATGCATGTGGTCTTTGCGAATGGTATTGTCCTGATTTTGCCATATATGTTGTTAAAAAAGTAGCAGCAAAAGCAATCTAATTAGTTCTGCTTAGTTATTTCTTCTTGACTTCAAGTTGGAATCAAATCTGTATTCTATTTAATAATTTTCGAAAAATATCAAACTTTGAAAAACAGAAATACAGAAAAAGATGTATTTTTTAATTAAATTAAGCATAAATGTCATAAGAATTGACCCATGGATGATATTATGGATTGCAGATATCTTAAAAGAGAAGAGGACAGACTATTTTGTCAGTTAAAGAACTCTCAGATTACGAAAAGGTATGTGAGACGCACGTGTATACAAAACGAAGACTCAGCAACTTGTATTAAAGCAGTGGAAGCATTAAAGGAAGCTGATCAGCTTGCTCAAGCTAACAATATTTCTTGTGAAACACTTTATCGTGAGGCAAGTGATTATTTTACAGAAGTTAAAGACTACCTAAAATCAATTAGTTCCAGAATAAAACTGATAACCTTCCTGAAAGCACATAGTTATTACGATCAAGCAATTTCTGAAGTAAAAGAAGTAGATAAGCTATATAAAAATGCGTTAAAATCCGAGCCTTCGTTACGCACAACTGAAATTGGTGACAAGATTGCATCTTTAGAACAATCTCTCCGAGTCGCTTACAACCGGTCTAATGAAAGTTCAGGTTTAGTTAGACCTAGCGCAGTTCTCCAAACGATTTCAGAGATGCAGGTCGAAGCAGCAGTTAGTCACGCTAAACGTATTTCAATTGAGAAAGAAATTGAAAAAGAAATTGAAACCGTGATTGAAAAAGAGGTTGCAGGTGACGTTACTCCCAAACCACCCTCTGAACCTACAGAAACAAGCCCTTCAGCTGAAGTAAGTGTTACTACAACAGAAGTAGGTGGCACTACAGAAGAAGTTCCTACGGTCGAAAATGTTACTACAACAGAAACACAAACCACGGAAGCGGGTGGTGTTATTGAATCAGTTGAGACAATTGAAGAGGCTGATTCCAGTATGGGTTTCTTGCCTCATTATAGAGAAAAGGCAGAAAATTATGAAAAACTTTCAAAAAAACAAATTTCAGAAGGATCTTTTGAAAAAGCTGCAAAATATACGGCATTATCTTCAATTTCATGGATACTTGCAGGAAATCCTCAAGAAGGACTTATAACGTTAAATAAGCTTCTTAAAGAGAGCAAGGAGAAAAGACAGGATGTAAAAAAAGAACCGATCTTTATCATAGCACGTTCCCTAATTCTTGCTAGTTTTAATAAAGATATGGGGAAATTCTATGAAGCCGAATTACTAGTAAGACAGTTGAAAGCCGACTATTCAGATGAGGAAATAGAACTAATTGGCCAAAGTCTAAAAACAGTTAAAGAATTAATAGAATGAAATATTATCTAAATTCCGTTTTGCAAATCTATTTTTTACTAAATTGAATTAATTTAGGTGTTTTCTTGATTTGGTATCATGTTTCATTTGATGAAAATACAGTTTTTTTGGATGTTAATCCGCCTGGTGGCAAAGGGTGGAAAGATCAAATTCATTGGAACGATATAATTCGCGTATGTTTCCTAGTAGGTGATCTTTGGGAATCAGATGAAATCTATGTTTTTACTAACAAACGACCAGAAAGTTATGTTATTCCGACAGAAGCTAACGGAGGTCCTGA
>JBHLOP010000117.1:0-6257 GCA_048940375.1 Promethearchaeota archaeon
GCTGATGTAAAGGTTGATCTTGTTTTCGAACTTTCAAAGAACATTGAACGACGAGCGTTATCAAAGGAACTTCCTCCCGGTATCACTAGAAGAGAACATGTTATAAAGACTGTTTATGATGAACTTGTAACAATTCTTGGCGAAAAAACTGAAGTTATTCGCATAAAACCTGGTCAAACTTCCATTATAATGCTGATCGGGATTCAAGGCAGTGGAAAGACAACGTCCTGTGGCAAATTAGCCTATTTTTATAAAAAGAAAGGATTCAAGACTGCTCTCGTATGTGGTGATACCTATCGCCCTGCAGCGTTTAATCAACTCTCACAACTGGCGGCATCCATAAATATACCGATTTTTGGAGAGACTTCGGAAAAGGACGCAATAAAGGTAGTAAAAAAAGGAGTTGAGCAATTTACAAATGAAAAACATGAAGTAATCATTGTAGATACCGCTGGACGTCACAAGGATGAAACTTCACTTATAGAGGAAATGAAAGGCATAGAACGAGCCATTCACCCACAAGAGATCATTTTAGTAATAGATGGAACTCTTGGTCAACAAGCGTATACTCAGGCTGAAGCTTTTAATGATGCCACAGATATCGGCGCTATACTTGTAACAAAACTTGATGGAAGCGCTCGCGGAGGTGGTGCTTTATCTGCAGTTGCTGCAACAGGAGCCCCGATAAAATTCATCGGTATTGGTGAAAAAATCGAGGATTTAGAGAGATTTAATAGTCCACGATTTGTTGGCAGATTACTTGGAATGGGCGATCTATCATCCCTTATTGAAAAATTGAAAGACGCAGAGGTCACTCCTTCTAAAAAAGAAGCCAAAGTATTTCTTTCAGGTAAATTCACCCTGTTAGAGTTCAGAGAGCAGATTAAGAAGATGAAAAAAATGGGACCTCTATCAAAGATATTCAGTTTTCTTCCAGGGGTATCTAATATTCCTGATGAAATGAAATCAATGTCTGAAGAAAAAATCAAGCAATGGGAACATATTCTTGATAGTATGCGTAGTGAAGAATTAACAAACCCTAAACTTTTGAAACGTTCTCGTGTTGTTCGTGTAGCAAGGGGTTCCGGAACAGATATAAAAGATGTAAGAGAATTACTTCAACAATATAACATGCTTAGAAAACTTATGAAAGGCATGAGAGGACGAAGGCGAATGAAAGGACTTCCTATGATGCCCGGTGGGCTTCCTGATATGCCTATAGACCTTTAGTTACAATCCTTACGTTGTCTTTTTTACTTCCACCGCTGAAGTAGCGGGTTTCCTTGAATTGTTTTTTATGGAATTGTATAGTGATTTAGATGAATGAAAACCACCCTGACAATTGGATTTGCAATAAAGCAATTGAACTTCTTAAATCTCATAAATATCTATGCGATAATTGTCTTGGTCGGCAATTTGCGACTTATGGTAGTGGTTTGACGAATAAAGAACGAGGATTTGCGATTAAAACTCTACTAACTATAAATGCACACCGCCTTGAAGATATAGAATTATTGCAAGTCCTTGCCACTCATGGTAAATTTGAAAGTGCTATTAAAACGCTTACTATTTTTGGAATAGACACTCAAACGCATGATTCAGATTGCTTTTTATGTGAAGGGATATTTGATGATTTGTTAAAATATGCAAATCAAATCATTGAAAAACTCAACGATATTGATTTTAACACCTTTCTTGTCGGTTCAAGAATTTCGACAATACTATTAGAGCGTGAGGATGAACTTCGAGCACAGTTTCATATCTCGGGTGAAGCTTGTAAATCTGAATTAAATAGAGAACTCGGAAAATATATTCAAAAACTTACTGGAAAGAATGTGAACTTTCAAAACCCAGATATTGTTATACTTCTGGATACAATAAATAAAGAATTCACAATATCTGTTAATCCACTTTTTATCTACGGACATTACCGAAAACTGATTCGTGGAATTCCACAAAGTACGTGGATCTGTTCATCATGTCAAGGAAAAGGATGTGATGAATGTAATGGAACAGGGAAGCGATATTCTGAATCAATAGAAGAACTAATCTCCAATCCTACATTAGAATTAACTGAGGGTAAAGATGGTATCCTTCACGCTGCAGGACGTGAAGACATAGATGCAAAAATGCTTGGTGATGGAAGACCCTTTGTACTTGAAATTAAAGAGCCAAAGATACGTAACATTTCGTTAGATAAACTCCAAGAGGCAATAAATAACTACGCTAAAGGAAAAGTAGAAGTTTTAGATCTAAAGATTATTACTCGAGAGGTAATCAGGCAACTTAAGGCACGTTCCAAACTATCAGAAAAAACCTATAGGTTACTTGTAAAAGTTGCACGAGAAATAAACACTGAAGACGTGCAGAAAATTGAACAAACATTTCAATCAGTTACCATTGATCAGCGGACACCTCAAAGAGTTCTGCATAGGCGTAAAGACAAGATTCGCCAGAAAAGAGTATTTAGTTTGAAGGTTAATCAAGTCCTTGATGACAATATTATGGAAGTTATTGTTTATTGTGAAGGGGGTCTCTACGTCAAGGAATTGTTAACAGGAGACGAAGGGTTTACAAAACCCAGTGTTAGTGAATTACTTAATTCAGACATTAAGGTATTAGAAATTGACGTTATCAAGGTTCATTCTAACTTATAATATTTAGTTTTTCTTCAAATCTCTCAATTGGGGTTGTCTTTAGGTATGTCAAAAACACTTAAACGCGAATTTGTTGAAATCTGTAATCTTCTTTATTTAAGAGGGCTTGCCAAGGCTTGGGGAGGAAATGTAAGCGTTCGAAATGGAAACAACCACATAATCATAACTCCCAAGGGGACGTCACTATTTGATATCTCTTTAGCTAACCTTGTTGTAACAACTCTTAACGGATTAGTGGAAGAGGGAGGTGAACCTTCATCAGAATTTCCGATGCATAGAGCAATATATCGTGCAAGACATGATATTAATGCTATTGTTCATATTCACTCTATTTTCTCAACTGTGTATGCAATTCTTGAAAAACCGATCGAACTATTGACAACTGAAAGTCAAATTATTCTTGAAAAACTTCCATTTATCGAATATGCAGAACCTGGCTCTAAGAAATTAGCTGAATTAGTGGTGGATAACTTGAAGGGCTACAAAGCTTGTATTTTAACTCGTCATGGAATTGTTGCTGTTGGAAGTTCTTTGAAGGAAGCATACTTTCTTTGCGAATTAGTAGAAGAAACTGCTGCACTCAATTTCTTTGTTAAATTAATTCGTTGATAATTAAAGAGAGAACGTATTACGGATTTTTAAGTAAATAAATTATGTAAAAGGGAGAAAATGTTGTTTAAGCTTGTAAAGACTAAATAAATTAAAAGAAAAAATGAAAAATAATGCCGAGTTAGTCAGAAATCGTTTCAAGAATGCTTACTGCATTCCATATTCTTGTTCTAGCGTGTAAAGGACAATTAGGATCCTGAGAAATTTCATCTAGAATTGAAATCGCATTAGAAGCTTTGACTGCAGCGCTATCTACCTTATCTGTTTCTATTGCATCGATACTCTCATTGGCAGCTCTTCGAATATTTCTGGGGACACTGGTATCCTCTGATATCATCTTAAGGACTTGGAGGACTTGCTTTAACTTTTCCTGCGTTTCTTCGTTCATTTATATCGCCTCCACAGCAAAGGAACTTATAGTAAATTATTCATATTCCTTAATCATACAGCAGTAAGAGAGGTTTTTAAAACTTTTTCACTATACATTAATTGTTAAGGAATCTGAACTGCAGGCGAGACTGTTGAAAGAATCTGATACAAAAAAAGAAGAAGCAGGCATTCAAAAAGCAGTTGAATTGATGAGGAAGGGTGCGACAATGCTAAATGAAGCGTGCCCAGAGTGTTCTGGTCCTCTATTTCAATTGCCAGAGTCCCACGATATCATCTGCCCTCACTGTGAAAAAAAGGTGTTAATTGTTTCCGATGAAGCAGAAGTTCAAGAATTAGAGAAAGAATCTCTTTTGACGGAATTAGATCAAGCCATTTGTATACAAATTGAAAATGTGATAAGGAGATTAAAAGAAGAAATTGATGCTGACGAACTTATGACAATAGGACGTCTAACTATTTTATGGCTTGAAATCCTCGAAAAAACTAAACATATACGCTCTTGAAAGGATTTATTTCATCTTTACCAGCTTATAATTTTACGCAGTTGCCTTGTTCAGCGAAATCTTGAATTCTTAATGACATTTGAATGTTTGATGGCTAAATATTGGCAATATATGCTTTAATTTCTTCTAAAATCTTTTTTCTTAGACTCATAACCTCGCGCACTTCAACTTCGCGCGCCTCCTTAATAATTGTCTTTAGTTGAACAACACTTCCTACTGCTTGGATATTTTCGATACCAACTGGAAATTCTACTTCAAGACCTTTAACAACAATTTCTGCTTTAATTTGAGGAAGTTCTGATAAACTCAATCTTACACTGCGGATTATTCCGATCCTTCTTGCTCCAGCATCAACAACTTCTTTACCTAATATCTTTCCTGGCACGATGAGTTCGTACAACTCAATTTCGGTGAGTTTTTTTCCTTCAGGGTGTTCCAATTTCGTTCTAGCCCTCCTTGTCTCATTCCTACTACACTAAATAAATTGGTGAATTTTTCCTTTTTTTAAATACGTATCATTCGTATCATTAACGAAAATTTTAGATTAGATATGTTTGTTATGTTGAAATCTCAATTAAAAACTACATCAAGCACTTCTCTAAACTTTCTTTAACTTAATCTTTTATTCTACTACACTTGCTTGGGTTAAACTATTTAATGAAACGTTATTGAAATTTAATCTTGTTGAAAACAAAATTGAATATCCTTCGTTTAGAACATTCATTCATTTGCTTATAGCGGTTTCTGGTGCGAATTCATGACTTATAAGGCAGTTATAATCACTCCATCGTTTCCTAGATACCTTAACGATCCAGTTTCTCCATTTCTTTTTGAATTATTTACTCGGGTTGTAAAACTTGGCTTTGAGATTCACGTCGTTTCACCTCAGGATTATATGATACCAGGTATTGGACCAGTATTAGACGAGGAAATCTTAGAGGGTATCTACGTACATCGTTTCACGTATATGCATCCACCATGGCTTCAAACTTTGACTTACCGAGATAGAATGCCCGCTAATCTCGAAGAATCAGCATTTGCAAAAATGCTTACTCCTTTTTACTTGCTAAATGCTGCACGGAAGACTATAGAAATTTGTAAGAACTATAATGCCGACATAATCTGCCCTTTCTGGGCACTCCCACAAGGTCTCATAGGAATCTTGGTTAAACGCATTTTTAACCGACCGTTGATAGTTGGGACGTTTCCTGTTGAAATTGCCCTTTCTCAATCTAAGTATCAGTTTATGATGCCTGCACTTCATTTAGTCTTCAAGATGGCTGACGTAATTATACCTAATTCAAATTTCACAAAAAAAGAAATTGAACGTATGGGCGTTAACACGAATAAATTGAAAATGGTTTATCCAGGCGTAGATCCTAATAAATTCAATCCAAATTTGGACGGTTCTATGGTTAGGAAAAAATATAATTGTAATGGCGATCCAATTCTTCTTACTGTTTGTAGATTGGTTGAGCGGAAAGGTATAAGATATCTAATAGATGCATTACCTTCAATAAGAAAAGAGTTTCCAAAAATTCAGTTAGTGATCATAGGAGATGGTCCTGAAACTAATGCCTTAATGACCCAAGCGAAACAACTAGGTGTTATGAATAGCATCATATTCTGTGGAACAGTACCTGATACAGAACTCCCTTATTTCTATGCAATAGCTGATGTTTTCATTCTCCCTTCAATTATAGACTCAAAAGGCGATACGGAGGGTTTAGGTGTGGTGATGCTTGAAGCTATGGCTAGCGGAGTCCCAGTGATTGCTTCTAGCGTGGGAGGAATTCCAGAAGCATTAAATTACGGAGAGGCTGGAATTCTCATCAAACAAAAGAACCCTAAACAAATCATAGACGCTGTGATCTCTCTTCTAAACAATGACAAATTGAGAGCTTCTTTGACTAAAAAAGGTAGGGAATGGGTAATCAGCACCTTTAGTTGGGATATACTTGCCAAACAAATAAGTGAAATTTTCCGCTATTCCCTTACTATTTAATGGTTGATTTCAGATGATTTTATTCCTTAGAAGTCTTAATTTCTTTTTAAATCGTTTTTTGCTTTCGAAGGAAAAGCATGAAGAAATTCCCGC
>JBHLOP010000118.1:0-6201 GCA_048940375.1 Promethearchaeota archaeon
TGAAACTATGAAGCATTTCCAATGTTTCATTAAGTTTTTGCCATCCGTCCTTGATTTGAGGTTTGCAAAGTCGTCTATAAATCTCTTCAGTGGGCGCAGAAACAGATACATATAATTGGGTAGGTTCTGTAATCTCATATAGCCGCTCTGGAACCGTCCCATTTGTAACTAAGAAAGTAGTGAAGTCCATCCGGTGAAATTCCTCGATTAACTCGCCAAGTCGGGGGTACAAAGTCGGTTCTCCGGAAAGACTGATCGCAACATGTTTTGGAGAGAGTGCTTCGTTATATTTTATAGGATCGACTTTGTTATGCGCTTTTGGATTATAACCGCTTAAAAGACGTTTTTGCTCAATTAATGCACCTTGAATGATTTCCTGAGGATCATCGACTTTTACATCTTTCATCGTTGTTTTGTCTATTGAACGAGCATAATAGCGCCAGCAATAAAGACATTGTTGTGTGCAAAAATTCAAGGCACATGTCATCTGCAAGCATCTATGTGTGTGAATTCCGTAAAATTTGGACTTGTAACAGACAGTGTTACCTACCAAACTTTTGCGCAACCAACGACATGTTTTTACCGCGCTATGGCGTCCTACTATGTGATATTTTTGTTTAAGAAGGATCTCTTTCACGTTTTCAGGGATAAGTTCGCCATACATTCGTGTCGCGCTCACAGTAAGAATATGAACTATAAGTTATCCAAATTAAACCTAGAATAATATTAAATTATGTTATAATTCTTTTTATGAGGGAGAGGAAACCTTCTCAATACAATCCTGTTTAATTAATGGTTTTTCTGAGAAAAGTAAAAGGGAAGGGCAAGTATTCAGACATTGACTGCAGTTTATACATTTTTTCTCATCAATTAGAGGGTACTCATCTTGAACAAGAGTTATCGCCCCTTGAGGACAAAATATCTCGCAAAAACCACATCCGACACATTTCTGAACTCTAAGCAACACTTTTGTGATATTTTTTATCAATCTCTTTCCAGTTTTCCAATCTGACATACTCACCTTAAAGGTTCCATCTGCGAATATAGTAACAGAAGATTCATCTATTTGCATGTTTACTTGATCCAATGAATCATTCGTAAAACTATGCCCCAAAATATGGAGAATGTTTCCTGCTCTTTCAATATCTATCACGAATGGAAATTGTCCTTCTAGTGTGTAGAAATCACGATCTTTAGTGTATGTTTTCTCTGTTATCCCGTAATGTGTTGGTTGTATGTCTATATGTGATTCAAGTTCATTCGCTTGTAAACCTAGTTGTTCTGCGACCTGTATCTGTCCTTTTGCGAGTTTTTTCCATCGCCAAAATCCAAAAGTCGCCCATTCTTCTGGATACCCGTGTGATTCCGCCCACTTATTTAGAAATTCCATCCAAAATCTGTAAAGATGTTCATGGGTCTCTTTAATATCATGTAACTCAGAAAGTTTCATAGCAGGGCAATAAATGCATCCAATTCGCTCAAAACCTTTGTAATAGAGAGGATTAACGACAGCATCTTTCATAAGCAGGTAGAGCCAGACATGCAGTGCAGTCCAATTTTTGATCGGTGATGCGCCGATCTGCCCTGGTACAAAGGGGTTTTTCCAAATTCGATTTTCTTTCGCACGTGGTTGAGATTCATATCGTCTGACGCCAAGAAAGGTGATTACTCCTTGCGGATAGTGCTCTCTAATAATCTGTGCTGTGGGAGACAGTTTGAAAAGTTTACAGCACCATCGAAAATCTCTTGCTGGGGGACCAAATTTATTGCACATTATTTCCCAATTGGCCTCAGCCTTTTTGTAAATAAATCGGTTTTCTATACCTAGGTTTTTCATGGTAGTAAAAACATTATCTATTGTTTCAGGAAATTCAATTCCTGTATCTGCAAAAAATACATCAAAATTTTCTCCTAAAGCTTCCTTTGCCAATAAAAGAAGGCATAAACTATCCTTGCCACCGCTATATGCAACTGCTTTAGGTTTTCTGTAACTCTCGGCGATGGATTTCATAAATTGTATGGCTTCTTCTGTCCTTGAGTTCAAAATCTGCATGTTTGCTTGTACTACCATATCCCACGTTTGTCCGTCAGGAAGAATAGCCGGAAAAGTTGGAGGTTTACGGTGCTTCATTTTTACGACCATACCTCTCTTTGTTGTAAGGATGGTCTCACCCGAAAATTTCGCTACACCAACCCCTAAGACGTCGTCTAATGGAGTTACTATAATCACATTATCTTCAGGTTGAATTGTGGGATCACAATCCTTTACGCCAGGTGCAAGGAGACTTGCTCCTTTAAGAAGCGGATCAACTGCTCCCTCGTATATTTTCACCCACTTATTGCAGCCAGCAAGCCATAACCGTCTTGCACCTTCAACTCTTGGCAAAAATTTCCATTGTTGATGCTGTATGTCGAAATAAAGTGCACCGATAATGACTCCATCAAGAATTATTTCATTTCTTCTATCAAGTGCGGGTGCCTTATTTAGCACAACGACTTTTTTGTCTGGAACAACCTTACGCCCCATTTCTACTCCGTACTGAAGATCTATAGTACGTCGAATTAGTTCAATATCATGTTTAAACGCAGGACGTGTATCCCCTGGAGGAGTAATTTTACATTTTATAGTAGGATTTCCACATAACGAGCAATTTTGTGCCTCTAAAATAGGTATGTTACAGTGAATACACCAATTTAGCATAAGAGGACCAAGATAAACTGTCTTTGGCATTTTAACTGGAGACTCCTTAGAGAAAATTCGACAAAAGCGCTCTGAAAGTTATTTTTTTTCCTTTAATATCTTTCGTTAACTCACTTTGCAAGAGTTTAAAAAGGTAGAAAATACTAAGCATCTATGAGCCCCTTCGTCTCTATCCTTATTCCATGCTTAAACGAAGAAAATACTTTGCGTTCTCTTGTAGAACGTGTTGAAGAGACGCTTGATGGACTCCAAGATATTCAATTCGAGATTATCTTTGTTGATGATGGAAGTACAGACGAAACGGGGTCAATAATTGATCAATTAAGTCAAGAAATTCCATGGGTGAAGGCATATCATCATTCAACAACAAAAGGAAAGTCTGCAGCCATAATGAACGGTTATTACCATTCTAAAGGAAATATCATTATTCTATTAGATGCCGATCTACAATTCTTTCCTGAAGACATTCCAGCAATCCTTTCAGAAATGTCTCTGAAAAAACTAGATATTGTTAATGGCTGGAGAAAGGAGCGAAAAGATCCTTTGTCCAGAAGGGCTGCATCTCGTCTCTATAATTCCTTTGCAAGTACTCTCTTCGGACTAAAAGTTCATGATTATAACTGTGGGATTAAAGGTCTAAAACGAGAAGTATTAAAATCCTTCAGATTAAGAAAAGGGTACCATCGTTATATATTAGCGCTCGCCAAGCATCAAGGGTTTCGCATAGGCGAAGTAGTAGTTCAACATGCCCCTCGCCCGTATGGGAAGTCTAGATATCGAACTAGTAGACTCTTTACAGGATTTGTGGATTTGATGAGTTTAAAACTTCAATTCATGTTTATGGAGCGTCCCATGTCACTATTCGGCGTGCTCGGTGCATTTATCTTCCTCTTAGGTCTTATTTCCGGAGTATATCTCGTATATCTTTGGTTTCTTGAAGGTGGTATAGGTACACGACCACTTCTCTTCCTTACAGTCCTCTTACTTGTTGCAGGCATTCAATTTTTCTCATTTGGATTTTTAGCTGACGCAATTGCATCTTTAAAAACAGACGTTGATTATCTTAATCAATTACTCATACAGAAGAAGGAAGAAAGCACAAAGGATAAAGAAGATTAAAAATTCGTTTCTTAGACAAGAATCTAAAGATTTCGGAAAAATGATCTTTCTTTATCAAATCTCAACTGTCTCACCAACACGGGGAACAATTGTTTCAACACCCTCCTTTAGTTCCTGAACTCTTTTGCTGAAAGCATATGCTTTGTCTTTTTCTCCATGTACCACTATAACTCTTTTCAGGCCTTCTATCTCTGAAAGAATACGCATAAGCCCGGCTTGGTCAGCATGCGCGCTAAATTCAAAGTGGTGTACCTTCGCATTTATTTCGACCTTTTCATCATCAATTTCTAATACACGCTCGCCTTCTTGAAGTTGACGACCTCGCGTTCCTTTTACCATGTACCCGGTAAGGCAAATGAGGTTTCGTTCATCATCACCTAACTCTTTGAGATATCGTATTACTGGACCGCCTTGCACCATCCCGCTTGTCGTGATAACAATAGCAGGTTGTTTCGTGTTAATAAACTCGTCTCGTTCAGAGGATGTTACTTCATGAAACATTTCAGATTCCCATGGTGACCTCTTCGTGTATCTTATTTGGCGTCGAATTTCAGGACGAAGATATAGCCAATATAACTTGTAGATTTCGTTCATTTTTCGTACCATTCCATCGATATAAACCGGCACTTCGGGTAAGAATCCGCTTCTCATGTAAGCCTCGATGGAGAGCATCGCCTGTTGAGCTCGTCCTGCTGCAAAAGCTGGAATAATGACCTTTCCTTGCCTCTTTAATGTGTTCTTGACAGCGAGAGCAAATTCTTTTTCGGTTTTTTTAAGATTGGGTAAACGGTCATTTGGATCTCCATAGGTGGATTCAATAATCACAGTCTCTGCTGGTAAGGTGCTGTCCGCTTGGTGAAGTGTTCTTGTATGTCGCGCGTTTACATCACCTGTGTAAAGAACAGTGTGTCCATCTATTTCTAGCCAAACCATGGCGCTCCCAAGAAGATGTCCTGAACGATATAGGATCATTTGAGCATTTGATACATCTAAAGGTACTCTGAATCGCACATCAACAGCATGAGATCTCATAGCTTGTACATCTTCTGCTTCAAATGGACTTTCTTCAAGATTTCTAGCAAGTCGAAGATAATCGAAAACTAGCAGTTCTGTCATATCTTGTGTAACAGGCGTCGCGTAAATAGGACATTTGTATCGTTTTATGAGCGCTGGAGCATGTCCAGAGTGATCTAAATGCGCATGTGTTAAGATCAAAGCGTCAGGAGTGGCAGGTAACGGAAGAGGGTATCTTTCTTCATCAGAAGCACCTCCTAGATGTACACCTGCATCAAGAACTAATTTTGTATCGTTACTTTCCACAAATACGCATGATCTACCGACCTCTTGTGCTCCTCCTAGAAATGTGATGTTCAATGAATTACAGCCTCCATTATTACTTCAAATGACTTCATATAATATTAATGGGTTAAATGAAAGAATTCAACCACTTTTATGGATCAACTATACTATAATAATTAGGGGGGTATTTAGAAATAAAGATTTAGATGAAAATCTACTCATCTAAAAGAACCCGTTAGTGCAGAGTATTTGCAACATCCTGAAAAAGATATGAATTAGACTCTTTAAGTCGAACTTTAGGAACAAGTAGATATCGATCTACTTGGAGACAAAGATCTATATCCCTTTCATATCCCAAGCGTTTTAATTTAGCGCCCTCAGCGGAATTCTTTATTAAATTGTTAATAGTGTCTTTATTTCTTTCATAACTTTCTGATGCTAATTTTGCATCTTCATCAAGGATGCATCCCGCCCCACCTAATTTAGAGCCAATAAGTCCCGCAGCGAGCCAATCTTCGCATTCCTCTATTGGACCACATGCTATAAGTACTATATCCAAATTCGTTTGTTTTGCTATGGTGTATGCTGTTTCAGATACAGCAGAGGCGTTTAAAAAACCCCCAACTAGTATGTGCTTAGAATTTCCTACACTGTGGATTATTCGAGTTCCGTTAGAAGTAGTAAGGACTACATATTTTTGAGAAACTGAATTTTCTAAGATTTCATTGGGTGAATTGCCATGATCAAATCCTGGCACCTTTTTAAAATCCCGTTCTCCAGCTAAGATACAGTTTTTAATGCGATCTTTCAAAAGCCATACCGTATCAAGATCTGGAACTGCATATACTCCTTTTGCGCCCGCCGCTAAACTACAGGTAATCATAGTACCTGCACGTATAACATCTACAATAATATATACGGCGTTTTTCTTTTCCAATTCAATAGAATTTCCCATTCCAAATAAATGAACTTTAGGTTTCAATAATCTATTCACCTTTTTGTTTTATAAAATCTCAAAAAAAGCGGATACTAAACGTGAATTTAATTGTGATTAACACGACGACGACGACGACGACGACGAC
>JBHLOP010000119.1:0-3533 GCA_048940375.1 Promethearchaeota archaeon
TTTTAAATTCCCAACGATGCTTCGCTTTCTGTGGCACAGGGTTTTTTTAAATCCGGAGGAATTATAATTACAGACATAATACTTAGATTTCTCGGCGGTTGTCGGACTATCGGTGGTTCAGGTGTACTAGTCGAGAATGATGATAATAACAGAGGCGTTCTTTTTGATTATGGAGTATACCTTTTTCAAAATGGTAGAAGACGCTCCAGTTTTCCTGAGCATGTATCTCCAAAGAATCTTGATGCTATTCTTCTGAGTCATGCACATATTGACCATTCTGGTGGTCTCCCTCTTTTTTATAGTACTGGAAATCCACCTTTATTTGCAACTAGTGCAACTTTGGCTTTAACAGAACTTCTCATCAGTGACATGCTCCGTATCACAGGAAAATATCTTCCCTTTGAAGCGCAAGAACTTGGTCGTATGATGCATTATGCAACACCACTTGACTATGACAAATGGATGCAGTCTAATTCATTTCGCTTTAAGCACTTGAACGCAGGGCACATCCCTGGAAGTTCCCTTATTCTTTTAGAAGGTAATGGCAAGCGAATTCTGTATACAGGAGACTTTAACGACCTGGATACTGCTCTTTTAAGTGGTGCTTCTCTTTTTGAGGAAGAACTCGATGCTATAATCATCGAGAGTACCTATTCACAAAAACTTCGCTCCGAGCGGCAAAAAATAGAACTAGAGTTAATAAAAGCAACAAATAGTATCTTAGAAGAGAATGGAACAATTTGCATTCCTGCGTTTTCTGTTGGACGTAGTCAAGAGATCATGTGTATCCTGACAAAACATGATGTTGATGCATTTTGCATCGTTGATGGTATGGCCCGAGCTGCAAATCAGATTATTACAGCAAATCCTGAATATGTTAGAGACTATAATCTTTTTCTAGATGCGTTAAAAAAGATTCATAGCGTCAGAAACAAAAAGGATCGAGATCGTGCGCTTTCTAAGGAGGTACCAAGTGTAATTATTGCACCAGCTGGAATGCTTACAGGCGGTTCAGTTAAATATTATATCAAAAAACTGTATGATGACCCAGCTAATGGTCTATTCTTCGTTTCCTTTCAGGTCGAAGGAACACCTGGTGCTAGGATTCTAGAAACAGGGCAATTCCAATATAAGAAGAAATTTGTTGATATTGAAGCGCAAATTAAGCATTTCGAACTTTCTTCCCATGCAGATCGAACCGGTCTTCTTGAATTACTGAAAAACATTCAAGGGTCACCGAAGGTTTTTTGCATGCATGGAGATAATGATTCCTGTACGATTTTCGCTCAAGAAATTATTGATAATTTAGGCTTTGATGCGGTTGCCCCTAACGTTGGTGACACATTTAAAATTTAGATCAAAAAGGGATAGTATAAATTGCGTTTAGTATTTCTCACCGGAAAAAGCTATACCGATAAGAGAAATAATGGCGAGCGCTATGCCTATTTGCCAATGATGAATATGAACTCCTGAAATGACAAGTGAATATTGGGGATCAAGAATTATCCACTGCAAGAAATATCCTTCGATAAACACTAATAATCCGATTATAAACAAAATAATGAAGAAAGCCCGAAGTTTTCTCATTTTATTTTCCATCCATTTCCGGTAATGAATTAATTGTTCCATAAAATAATGAAGGCACAATCATTTGAGCTGCCTATTCACGGAGCTTCGTCCTATAGGATGATATTGCCACCAAAGTATATTAAGCCTCCTTTCTGAAAATCAAAAAATAAAAAGGAAAATGCGTACTCACAATAAGAATTCAAAATGGTTATGGAAGAATCGATATGCGAAGGAACAACGCAGAATTCAAAAAGTGGATTACTGAAGAAATTAAACGATTTGCTAGGGAAGACCCTGAGAATCGCTTAAAACTGGACGGGACGTTTATTTTTGAAGAACCATTAGTAGGTTTTGTTGCCGGTAATGATCCGATATTCTATCAATTAAAAGAAGTAATTGGAGAGTTTCATCTTACGCCTTACGAAGCAATATCCAAAATTGCGGAGAAAAGAAATATTTCAGTGCGCGAAGAAGAAATTGGAGTTGTTTCCTATATTCTTCCGATTGCAAAACAGACACGAGAAGAAAACAGACACATGAAATCAATGCCTGGCGAAAGATGGGCTCATACAAGGCTCTTCGGTGAACAATTTAACAAGAAACTTCAAAGACATTTAGTGGCATTTTTAGAAGAAGAGGGGTATTTTGCTGTTGCTCCCCAACAAGAAGAAGAACTTTTTGAAACAAAAAGAGATGACAAAATCGGCTATGCTTCTACATGGTCTCAACGTCATGTCGCTTTTGCAGCTGATTTAGGGACGTTTGGTCTTTCTGATGGTTTAATCACGAAGGCTGGCAAAGCTCATAGATGTGGTAGCGTTGTTGTTAATCAACCATTAGAATCTCCCCAGAGACGTGAAATTAATGAAACAAACATATATTGGGACTGCCTGAGACTAGGTCAAAACGAGAGTTGCATAGTATGTGCAGAGCGTTGCCCTGTTAACGCAATTTCTGCTTCTGGACATGACAAAAATAAATGCTCAGAGTATATTTTCAAAAAAACCACCCCCTTTGTCAAGAAAAACTACGGTATTGATATCTACGGTTGTGGATTGTGCCAAACAGATGTTCCATGTGAGGAAGAGAGTCCAGTTAAAGAAAAATAGTTGAGACACGCTATTCCTTTTTAATCTGAAAGTTTTCCCATATTTTTGAGTATATATTTTTATAAGTGATGATAATAGTGAATTCCATTCATTCATTTTGAAATATTTAAACTAAAATTGAGGCGATAAAATGTCTGAACGTATTAAAGATTGGCGAATTAAGAACTGGGTTTTTGATGCCAGCAAACCTTTTGATTTAACAAGTAAAGCCATAATTGTTACTGGCGCAGGTTCTGGTATTGGACGAGCTATTACTCTTGGCATTGATGCGATGGGTGGTAATGTCATCTTAGCTGATATTGTCGAAGAAGGAATGGACGCAGTCGTAAAAGAACTTAAGAATGACTATTTGAAACTAAAAGTAGATGTGACAAGTGAAACCGATGTAAAGAATATGGTAGAGCAAACCTTAGCAAAATTTGGTAAAATTGATGGCAGTTTTAATGCTCCGGCAATTAATTTCCGTCTTCCTTTCCTTGAGTTAAGTGCGGACCAATGGACGAAAGTATGGAATGTTAACATTGGAGGAGTTTGCCTGTGCGCTAGAGAAGTTGGGAAAGTTATGGTAAAACAAGGGTACGGAAGCATGGTCAACATTGCTTCATTTAGAGGATTAGTGGGCGCTAAGGAAGGACGGCAATCAATTTATTCTGCAAGCAAAGGCGCAGTTGTCATACTTACAAAATGCTTAGCCGCTGAATGGGGCGAGTATAACGTACGTGTTAATGCGATAGCGCCTGGTATGACCAAAACTCCGCTTGTAACGCAGATTCTTAAAGATGACGAGTGGTATAACGAGCTTGCGTCTATGCACGTTCTCAACAGGTTTGCTGAGCCAGAGGAGATGGTAGGTGC
>JBHLOP010000119.1:3633-6147 GCA_048940375.1 Promethearchaeota archaeon
GTAAATCAGCTGTTACATGGTCACATTTTCTGTTTTTTATCTCTTTTTTTCCTATTTTCTTCTAATGTCTTTATTCATTCTCAGAAAATTTGTAATGTGTGTCGATGCTTAACTTATAGTCAAAATTTGTTGCTCATTACATTCTTAAACAACAGAGCACCATTTATCGCTACACTTCGATTTAGTAATTTTTGGAGCGATTTAAATATGGTTATGATATCTGGAGCAAAAGCATTAGCCGAATCTCTACGCCGAGAAGGTGTAACACATTTATTTGGTATAACTGGTGGCGCCATTATGAACCTTATGCACAAACTTTGGGAATATGGTGAAGCAGAAGAAATCAGAATGATAACTTGTAGGCACGAACAGTGCGCAGCACACGCTGCAGAAGGCTATGCTGTAGCTAGTGGCGATGTCGGAGTTTGTTTCGCAACTTCAGGTCCGGGAGCAACGAACCTTGTTACTGGTATCGCTGATGCATTCTTAGACAGCCGCCCGATTGTTGCTATTACAGGTCAAGTACCTACAAGCTTGGTTGGTAATGATGCCTTTCAAGAAGCCGATATTATTGGTGCAACTATGCCAATTACTAAAGCTAATTTTCAATTTCATAGAGTCAAAGATATTCCATTGCTTACTAAAATGGCGTTTAAAATAGCGAAAACAGGACGTCCAGGTCCAGTTCTCTTGGATTTTCCTAAAAACGTACAAATAGGCGAAGATCATGTCGAATTCCCTGACGGTGATATTGAAATTCCTGGCTATAATCCTACCTTAAAAGGGCATCCACGTCAAATTAAACGGATTGCAAAAGTTCTGAAAAAAGCAGAGCGTCCTATAATGATTGCTGGCGGTGGAACTATCTCATCTATGGCAAACAATGAAGTTTTAGAATTGGCAGAAATGTTAGGTATCCCAGTCATAAATACGTTAATGGGTAAGGGAATTATTCCAGAAACACATCCATTGTCGTTAGGGATGGCTGGTATGCACGGACATATGTGTGCAAACAGCGTTATCAATCAGTCTGATCTCATATTTGCAGTAGGTATGCGCTGGTCAGATCGTATAACTGGGAAACTCGAATATTTTGCGAAAGAAGCAACTATAATCCATTTAGATATTGATTCTGCAGAAATTGGAAAAAACGTTGGAGTGCATTATCCCATCGTTGGAGATGCAAAAATTGTGCTCCGCCAAATTGTTGAAGAATTGAAGAAAATGGAAATGACCAAACAGAATGGCTGGAAACAGAAGATCACACAACTGAAAGAAAAATGTCAGTGTAATATACCACTAACTGATATTCAACCAATCAAGCCACAGCAAGTCATGAGGCTCTTGAGAGAACATATCGATAGTAAGACAATTGTGACGACAGGTGTTGGACGAAATCAAATGTGGGCTGCACATTATCTACGTGTATATGGACCAAGAAAATTTGTAACATCAGGAGGATTAGGTACAATGGGCTTTGGCTTCCCTGCCGCTATCGGCGCAAAGGTAGCAAAGCCAGATCATTGGGTCGTTGATGTTGATGGTGATGGTTCTTTCCTGATGACACAACAAGAACTAGCGGCAAGTGTAATTGAAGATATCCCTGTTACGGTCATTATATTGAACGACCAAGCATTAGGCATGGTGAGGCAATGGCAAAATCTATTCTTCGAAGAACGTTACGCCGTAACAGATCTTGGTCCGAAAGGCTTTGAGAAAAGAATACCTGACTTTGCAAAGTTGGCAGAAGCATTTGGAGCAAACGGAATTTTGGTAGAACGCGTTTCAGAGATCGGACCTGCAATTAAAGAAGCTAAAGATTCTGATGTGACAACTGTGATTGATGTACAAATTGACCGAAGTGAGAACATTTATCCTCATATGCCATCAGGTGCAAAACTTGAAGAAATAATACCATGCCCCCCATGGATGGAGGCGGAATGATATGGCACGCATAAACTCTGGAAATGGAAAAGACGACGGAACAGTTGGCTCTCATATTATAACATTTCTAGTAGAAGACAGACCTGGAGTGTTTGCGAAAGTTACTGGCTTGATTAGACGTAGAAATTTTAACATTGCGAAGATCACTGTGGGCCCAACACACATTGAGAAAGTTACTCGAATGACCTTTCTCATCAAAGCGGATGAAGCAACCCTTGAACAGGTCGTGAAGCAATTAAATAAGATGGTGGAAGTCTTACGCATTACTGAACTTAAGCCAAAGGACTGTGTAATCCGCGAACTTGCCTTAATAAAGATCAACACAAGTGATCAACAAGAACGAAATGAAGCTATGCAGTTTTCTAATATTTTTCGTGGAAATATTTTGGATGTGAGTCCGACTTCTTTAACAGTGGAGATTACGGGAGACAGTGAAAAAATAGACGCATTTTTAGAAATGACTAAGCGATTTGGCATTATTGAAGTCGCACGTACCGGTATTACTGCCTTATCTAGGGGATCTGATCCACGCCCTAGAGGGGTCGATATGATGAAATTGCTAGACTATGA
>JBHLOP010000120.1:0-6108 GCA_048940375.1 Promethearchaeota archaeon
CTCTCTACTATCTCTGTTAACCCTTCGTTGCTCAATTTTGATACTCTAACTGCTTCTAACTCTTCCTCTTGAGTAATTAACTCCATTGCTTCTACTGAGATATCTTCCTGTGAATCTAGTGTTATTTCTTCTATTTTTTCTGATTTTTTCTCTTTAATTTCTCGTTCTAGGTGTTTTCGTGCATTCTTGATTGCTGTCCTTAACGATTTAGTTGGTATACCTAGCGTTTCAGGAATCATATCTACTTCAAGCGCGGCTATGTCTTCAACTGATGTGATGCCAAATTCCACTAGTTTTTCAGCGGTTTTATTACCGATTCCACGTAATTGTGTTAGATTTTTGTATATTTCTAATCTTTCTTCTTCTGTTGGTTCTTCTTCTGTCTTTTTCTTGATACTCTTAACATCAGCTTCTTTAGTTTCCTCCTCTTTAAGATCTAATCTTGTGTCTATTACTTCATTGTCTACTTGTAAATCTGATACCTGTTTTTCTGTATGATTTGATTCTTTGATTTTATCTAGTGCAGCAAGAAAAGTGTCTTCTAACTCTTTTTTTGCGCGATTTTTTGGCGAGAGGGGGGGTTCTTCTTCTTCTTCTTCCATAGACAGCATCCTCAATTAGTCCATATTGATACTCCTTTTGAAACCTTTCTTAGGCAATAGATGACAAAACATTCTAATTAATCTTTTTCTAAAACCACGCGAGATATACTAAAACCCCAGAAAATGATTAGTTCTACACAAAAAGTCAAATATAAAAAAGGCAAGTTGATTTTTTTATAATTGGCGTTATTTCGTTTAGCTTAGCTATATTTTGGTATACATCTCAGAGTAGCAAAAATTTTCGCAAAAAAGTGAGAAACTGAGTGTAGAGCCAGGAAATCACTCATATGCCACTATAACAACGCCCAATTCTTTTTCAAGAATTTTTACTTTGTTAATTTGTTCTTCAGTCAGCTGAGCAGGTTTCATTTCTTGATATGCTAGAAGAATCTTGCCTCGCATCTCATTCTCAAGTGCTCGTAATTTTGCTACATCCATTTCTGATAGGTCAGCATATTTAAGCAAGTGTTTCATTCCTCCAGATATATAGATGATCTAAACTATATTTGAACCTTTTTTCGTAGGATAAAGTATCCTATGCTATAACACAATAAAATTAGCGTAGGTTGAATAAACCTAGATCAATAAACTTTTCATTATTTTCATCAATTACACAGTAGTGTCTCTCACTTTAAATCGACAAAATGTACTATATTAGATAATAAATGATCGCTTGAAATACGAGCTGTGGCAATAATGGATCGCATCATACTGCACGTCGACCTAGATTGTTTTTATGCTGCTGTTGAGGCTCGTGATAATCCAGAATATAAGAATAAGCCATTGATTGTTGGCCCAGACCCTAAAGAAGGAAAGGCAAGGGGAGTTGTTCTTACATGCTCATATGAAGCTCGAAAGTTTGGAATCCATTCTGCTATGCCTATATCTAGAGCATATCGATTATGCCCCGACGCAATATTTGTTCCTCCTAACTTCAATAAATACAAGGAAGCATCAGATAGAGTCATGGAAATAATCCAAGGTTATTCACTCAGCTTTCAAAGAGGGGGGATAGATGAGGCATACTTAGATGTTTCAGAAAACTATTCCAATTTCAAACAAGCAAAAAGCATTGCAGAGCAAATACAAAAAGCGATATATGACAAAGTTGGTGTGACCTGTTCAATTGGAGTTGCTCCTACGAAATCAATTGCCAAAATTGCGTCTGCTTATAATAAACCCAATGGAATTACAGTTGTCAAACCAGAAAACATTAATCACTTCTTAGAAAACATGGACATTACAAAAATACCTGGAATTGGCAGGAAAACTAAAAAATACTACAATGAGAAGGGAATAAATAAGATTGGAGATATTTTAAAGACTCCTTTGCCAAAAATGATCGAATTATTTGGAAAATATGGAAAGTGGGTGTGGGAGGTTGCACATGGTCTTGATAAAAGGCCTGTTAATGAATATCATAACAGAAAATCTATTAGTAAGGAAAGAACATTTCATCAGGATGTAGAATATAATGAAATTTTTAGTAATTTAGAAATGCTTAATGATTTAATACATCAAAGATTACAAAAGGATAACATATCTTATCGCACTATTTCTATAAAAATAAGATTTGAAGGATTTGAAACACTTACAAGAAGCAAATCACTATCATTTCCTATTCAAGATAAGCGGCAAGCTATGGGAATAGTTTCTGAACTTCTCGATGAATTTTCAAACAAACAGAAAAAAATTCGTCTTGTTGGAATAAAGTTTTCGAATTTACATCAAAATGAAACAACAAAACAGACTACACTTTCACATTATGTGTATTGAAAAAAAATCCTTTGGTGTTAACGAGTCAATTATCCCCAAACGTGTTGAGTGGTCTTCTTGAAGAGAAATGATAAGAAAGGTTATTCTGTTCTAATTATCGATAACTTCCACATGGAGCCCGAACATTATTTTGTTATTAAAGGGTTTCCAACATTAGAACTTGCAATAGAGTTTGCAAGTCGATGGGTTCGTAGTTCACTTGAAAATCAACGAAAATCAAAGCAAACAAAAGCTGAACTTAAAAAAATGTGGTATTCATTTGGAGAAGATGCTGTGGTTCTTGGAGGAGATTACAAGGGAAGTTCAGAACTGGATTTCTTCATTGATCATCCTGCAAAATCGAAAGAATTAGACTGGCAAGCTATTAAAAGAAAAGCAGGCATCCAGTGAAATTTATAATTTAGTTAGTTGTGATATATTATTAAATTTGAATTCAATTCCTGAATGATTAGAGGGGATTGGCCTATGAAAGAAAATGATAATAAAATGAAAAAAGCGTATTCTGCTTCATGGAAATTAATGAAAGCAAAAATGCGTGCAGATAAGCGTACTGAAGACGTAGAGGCATTAGAAAGCATAGAGAAATCAGATGTTATAATAGTTAGGGGGTCATATGATTTTATAGAACAGGTTTTCGACAGCGTTGGTCTTCCTTATACTTTGATTTTAATGTCAAATCTGGCTCAGTTTAAACTTGATCCTAAGCAATCCCTCCTCATAAATTGCCCAGGCATTATAGAGAATGACTCTGAAAAGATTATCGAGAACATTAAGAGTTTTGTACGAAACGGAGGCTTTCTTTTAACTACCGATTGGAGTCTGAGGAATGTATTAGAACCAGTGTTTCCAGGCTTTGCAAGATATAATGACAAACCAACCGGTGACGAGTGTGTACGAGTCGAAATCTTAGATAAAGAAAACCCATTTGTTCGAGGAGTAATGGATAATCCAGAGCTAGATGATCCTGTTTGGTGGTTAGAAGGCAGTTCATATCCAATTGAAATCATTAATAAAGAAAAAATCAAAGTTCTTATCTTTTCAGATGAATTAAAAGAGCGATATGGCGAAGGAAATGTTGCCATTTACTTTACTTACGGTGAAGGAACTGTTTTTCATATGATCTCTCATTATTATCTTCAAAGAGCAGAAACTAGAACAAAACGTCATGCCAAAGGTGCAGAGACATTCGCACAAGAAAAAGGAATTATAGATAAAGAAATTATTGATGAAATGAAAGATTTAAATGTAGCTGAAGCCGAGAGCGCGTATTCTTCAGCTCAATTCTTTGCAAATATCATGGCAGAACAGAAAAAACGATCTTTAGCTAAAGAAAAGAAGGAAAAAAAATCAAAAGACGACTAATAGTGCTATGTGACATATAACATCCAAATTGTTTCATTTTAAGACACTTTTTTCTGCATTTTTCATCTTAATTAAGATGTAGGCAAAATACGTCCTAAAAACTGGTTCTTTATTAAAAACTTCCTCGATCAAAAACTTATTTTCTTAACCTTTGCGAAGTCTATATGTACAAGAACTTCAAGATATTAATCTGGAGGACTCTTGAAATGAAGATAGTTATGGCGCAGATTAATACTACCGTAGGTGATTTAGAGGGAAATACTGAAAAAATAAGAGAATATATGAATTATGCAAAAAAGAATAATGCTGACCTGATCGTATTTCCCGAGCTTGCAATCACTGGTTATCCTCCTCAAGACTTGCTTTTCGAAAACGCATTTGTCAAGAGAAACAAAGAATTGCTACAAGAAATAATAATCAGCGAAGGAGATATTGCAGGCGTAATTGGTTTTGTTGATTACAAGGGAAGAAATCTCTATAACGCTGCAGCAGTTTTTATGGAAAATGAATTGATTGGTGTAGCTTACAAGACACTTTTACCCACATATGATGTATTTGATGAGGCTAGGTATTTTATACCTGCAAGAGAAGAAGAAATCAAACCAATATTAATGAATATCAATGGAACGGAGTTTAATTTAGGCATAGAAATTTGCGAAGACCTGTGGGATGAAGATTATGACATAAAAGTTACTGATTGCTTGGCAGAAAGAATGACAGATATAATTGTTAACATTTCTGCGTCACCATTCCATGCAGGAAAAAGGTTTGAACGAGAACACTTATTGAAGAAGAAGTCTAAAAGAAATAAAGTCCCAATTTTTTATGTGAATTTAGTTGGGGGTCAAGACGAGCTAGTTTTCGATGGGCATAGCCTAGCTGTAGATAGTTCTGGAAATCTAATAGCAATGGGCAAACAATTTGAAGAGGATCTTATAATTACTGATATTGATCTAGATGCTGGTTCTGCTGAGAAAATTGAATCTTTTCCATACAATAAAGAACAGGAAATGTATGATGCCTTAGCATTGGGCATAAGGGATTATTTTAGAAAGACGGGATTCGAGAAAGCTGTAATTGGAATGAGCGGCGGAATCGACTCTTCATTAACAACATGCATAGCGGTAGATGCTTTAGGTAAAGACAATGTTATCGGAGTGTCTATGCCCTCTAAATACTCAAGTGATCACAGCAAAACCGATGCACAAAAGTTAGCTGAAAACTTGAGAATCTGTTTCGTTCAAATTCCTATTCAGGAAATCGTTAACACTTACCAAAAAACTCTAGAAGCACCCTTAGAGGAAATAAGGAAACGGTTTGGCATAGAAAAAGAAAAAGACGACCCTGTTGCAGATGAAAATATACAGCCTAGAACACGAGGAAACTGCTTGATGGACATATCCAACCGATTAAAAGATCTGAAAATATTGGTTTTAAATACCGGGAATAAAACTGAAATTGCACTTGGCTATTGTACCTTATATGGAGATATGACTGGCGGAATTGGAGTGATTGGCGATGTAAGTAAATTAGAAGTCTATAAACTTGCACACTATGTGAATGAAAAGGCAGGCAGGGAGATTATACCACATGACGTGCTTGTGAAAAAACCTTCTGCTGAATTAAAGGAAAATCAATTTGATCCGTTTGATTTCGATATAGTCAGCCCCTTGGTTGACGAAATCATAGAAAATAGAAGAAGTAAGCGTGAATTGATTGAAAAGGGCTATCCAAAAGAAGTTGTAGAAGATACTTACAGAAGGGTGAGACATGCTGAGTATAAAAGATGGCAGGCACCTCCATGTATAAAAATCACACCTAAAGCGTTTGGTATTGGATGGAAAATGCCCATCGTCAATAGATACAGCGGATAAAAAAAAGAGGCAGACTCCGAATCATTTATAGAATATTATGAAGCTCACATAAAATGAAGAAAAGGGGATGATATATTGTCACCTCCTGAAGAAGAAAATGATAAAGAAAATGGATTAGTAAAAAAATTGATAGAACTCGCAGAAGATGGAGAGTTATCACCAGAGAAAATAATTGAACTTGCAGAAAAAAGCAATGCCGCCGATAAGTATTATGAAAGAGGTCGAACTTTTATTAGTATCGATCGGGATGAAGCCTTTGAATATTTTCAAACAGCCTATGAACTTTATAGTGAAACAGGAAATTCTATGGGGCAGGCAAACGCATTACATTGGCTTGGAGTAACATATAGGGCTGAATCAGAGTGGGACAAATCAATAGAATATGAACAAAGAGCCTATGAAATCTATTCAAATTTAAATCATAAAGAGGGTATGGGCGAGACTATACATAATATTGGTTATTGCTATTATTATCTCGAAAAGTATGAAGAAGC
>JBHLOP010000121.1:0-3618 GCA_048940375.1 Promethearchaeota archaeon
CAAATATTACTTGCGATGCAGGAAAATCTACTCCTGCTGCTAAGGCTGCAGTAGTTATAACTGCTGAATATTCTCCTTGTAAAAAGCCTGTTTCTACACGTTTTCTTTGAGGATAAGTTAATCCCGCATGATATGGTACTGCATTTATCCCTCGTCTTTGTAAGTTTTTGGCAAGTTCCTTACAACGCCTTCTTGAAAAAGTGAAGATAATTGATTGTCCTTTGTAACCAAAACTGCTTTTTTGTTTGAACTCACGTCTTATAAGCTTGGCTAAGATAGAAAGTTTGCGATTTTCATCTTTTGCTAGAATTAAATGTCTTTCTAGTGGCACAGGTCTTTTTTCGTACGTTAGTAACTTTACTTGTAATTTTTCAGCAAGGATTTGGGGGTTTCCGACAGTAGCTGAAAGACAGATCAACTGAGCTTTAGGGAATAAATACCTTATCCGGCCTATGAGCCCATCAAGTTCCACTCCCCGCTCTGGGTCCGCTAATAGCTGGATCTCATCAATTATAAGCGTACCAATATCACCTATTTCCTTTGTTTTTCCAGATCTAAGTAAAAAATCGAACGCTTCATAAGTTCCTACTACGATATTAGCATCAGTTACATTGCTATCAACAATGACTAGTTCTTCGTCCTCCCCGACATCAATTTTTGACATTCCAACGCGAATCGCAGTTTTTAATCCAATAGGATTATACTTTTCTTGAAACTCTGTGTACTTTTGATTTGCTAGTGCAACCAATGGTACTAGAAATACTGTTTTTTTGTTTTCGTTCCTTATGCTTTTAGTGACGCCAGCAAGTTCGCCAATTAATGTTTTTCCAGTAGTCGTAGCTGAAACTACAAGCAGATCTTGATTATTTAGAAGCCCCTCATCGATTGCTTGTTTTTGTATTGGAAGAAGTCTGACAATGCCCTTTGTATTTAGTACTTTCTTCAAATTATCTGGAATGTTTAAGTTTTCTATTAGGGGGGTTAATGTTGCTTCTGTATCTTCACATACAATCTCATCGAAGAGTGTTAATTCGGGATGCTTTGTTGGATCAATTTCGTCAGTAAAGAGTTGTATTAAATGATCAACATTTTTTGTTTTGGATAGCGTCTGAAATATTGCTTTTTTCATTTTATTGTTTAAAACTGCACCTCTTTGATAGAATTCGTCAAGTAATTCTAATTTCGCGCATCTATAACAAATTTTTTGCTCTTTGTCGTGTCTAAAATAAGAGATATCAGCATCTTTGTCGATTGTTATCAATCCATGAATCAAACAAAAAGGACATATCCTACATTTATTTACCTTTTTCGTATCGATCTGAAAGTCCTGAAACATAATTAATAAGTCTTCTTTGAACATTGAAGCAAGATCATCATTTATGTAAATTAATTGACTGTTATTTAAAATATCAATGAATTCTCTTGGTTTAAAATATTTTTCTTTGTTCTTTTGTATTTTCCAGAATCTGATAGGACGAAGTCTCTCGTTTTCTTTATGAAATTCAACAAAAACTTCATTTTGGGCTTGTATTCCATTATATTTTTTCTTAATTGGCAAGGAAACTAACTGTAATGTAAGATCTTTTTTTGGGACTTCTGTTAAAAAAATCTTGTAGTTTGATTTCAAGATATTCCACCAAGTTAAAAAGACAACAGAGTGTCATACTGATTGATCTTTCAGTTCAGGAGAAGCATTTGAAAAGCAGGAATGCACATTTCTTTTAAACGCATTTTCTTAAAAATATTTTTATATTACCGCATGATTGATTTCAGCATAAAAGAATTAATAAAATTATCTTGAAGTATTTGTTATACAAAGTTTTATATTGTACTAAATTGGCTTATAATAATGAGTTTCCACATTCGATCCAACATGAAGTTACAAATGACTCCTTTTCTAATAAAATATAGGATAATGGTGGAAAAGAGTGCTTTATATAATTTTTCGCTTCGGTAAAGAATTTAAACATAAAAAAGAACTTTTTAACAGTTTAAAGAGTTTTGGATGCGAAAAAATCATACGAAATTTGTGGAAATTGCCTTCAGGTTCGGTAAATCGTGTTAAAAGGTACTTAAGCACCCATAGAGTACCTTCTATTCTGCTTAAAAAACAAAGAGAGATTGAAAGAATACGAATTACTCAGAACAATTTTCAGCTAGGGAGTCTTGTTTTAGTCGCGTACTCCTTTCCTTCAGAAGAGAGTTCCGTTCGAATGCGAAAACATGTTAGTCGATTGCTTAGAAGATCACCATATTTAAAACTAACCAGAAACATTTATGCGTGGCCCCAAATAAACTTTAGAAAATTACTTCCACAAGGAAGTAAGATAATTAGTCCACGTAGATTTGTGGATACCATACAAGAACACGGGGGAGAGACTATTATCATTCCACGAATTAAAATAGAGGAAAAGATTGCAATTGAACTATTAGAAGCAATAAAAGAAATACGTACTAAAGAATTTACCTCAATTGAGCGAGCCTGCAAAAAACTCATACACAAATTAAAAGAGTCTGCTGTTAGTGTATTCAAGGCGAGGCATTCATTTAATGAAATTAAAATCAGGTTTATTCATACGAAAGAAATTATTTTCTTCATGAAAAAAGTCTACAAAATTGATTTAATGAAAGAATACAGGAAAGCGCTCAGAGTTATCAATAAATGCAAAAAGGTTCTACGGATTCACAGTAGAATATTAACAGCCTCAATTGTTGATTAGACTAAAGGATACATTTAGTAATACTTACTTAATTTTTTTGGTGAATTACAGGACCACCCAGTGCGATGGAATTTGCCGATGAATGATGAACTCGCACAAAGTAGTTTGAACCAGATGGCTCAAATTGCATAACCTTAACTAAGTGACTATCTTTAGATAAAATAATATTTGTCTTTTCTTATTGTAATTTACAGTTATTAAAGAAACAATTGTCAGTCTTTGTCTTATAAACAAAGACGATAATTCTACAAATAAGAGACAAGATTTTTTGCTATTAAGTCATTAAAAATCCTTTTGATTTTATACAAATTTATTTATGAGTTAAAATCACTGATCTACTCGTTTACAACAAATTATTTACGAAGTTGTCTATGAACAATCAAAACCAGGGGTGATTTCTTATGAAATTGAATGGTCCAAAAAAGAAAGAGGTAAAGTACTGGGATGATAACGATATCGGTTATGACGAAGAATGGGAAGATGAAGACGACTGGGACGATGACGAAGAACGGGAAGACAACGGCGATGAATGGGAAGATGAAGACGACTGGGACGATGACGAATGGTGAAGTTTGGCAAGAATTTAGGATTTTTATCATTAAGTGACTATTTTCAAGTTGAGAAATAACAACGCTTTGTTCCTTTAATTTACATTCACTTAAGGGATAATTGTAATCTTTTGTTTCCTGAACACATGAAAGATTTTTATTAGCAAAAGGCTTGATTTTATCATATACAGTTACAAGAAATAGCTTTAGCCTAACAGCAATGTATTTATGGTTAACAACAAAGGTTTTTCTCATATAGAAACAAAAGAACTTACAGAATTTATTAAGAAATTCAAAGATAATATAGGAGGAGTTCTATATGTCTTCTAAAGACAAAAAGAAAAAAGCAG
>JBHLOP010000121.1:3718-6105 GCA_048940375.1 Promethearchaeota archaeon
ATGACGAAGACTGGGAAGATGATGACGAAGACTGGGAAGATGATGACGAAGACTGGGAAGATGATGACGAAGACTGGGAAGATGATGACGAAGACTGGTAAATTTAAAACTAAAAACAAGTAGTTAAAAGATAAATACAACTTATAGAGGTAATAAATATGCCAAAAAAGAAGAAAACTGGAGCAAAGAAAACTGGTAAGGCGAAGAAATAATCAAATTTAGATCTGATTTTTTTTAATTTAGTTTTTTTAGTTTTTTCTCGATATTAAATCCTACACTAGTTTGGTTAATTTTTACTAAAATTTGAAAGTTATAGGTTCTGTTAAGTTTTTCCACTTCTGTTTTGTTAAAAACGTATGTCCGTCTCTAAGATAGGCAACCTAAGAACGCTGCACTTTGAATCAAAATATATTTGAGTAATGAATGTGGGGATTCTTGTAGAGATGTGTGGAAAAAATGGCAAGTAATAGTTTTGAAACGGGAGTGCGACTATTTAAATCTCGCGATTTCAAGAATGCCCAAAAAAACTTCGAAGCGGTATTGGCAAATGATCCAAAAAACACTCTTGCTCTTCGATATCTTGGCTACTCCCTTTACGAACAAAAAGACTATGAGTCTGCAAAAGAATCTCTAGATCATGCACTTTCTATAAACCCAACAAATTTTTATGGTCTTGACTATAAACGACTTGCAGAAGCTTGTAAGGAGACAGGTGAGCCTCATAGAGCCCTCAAATTTTTTCGCACCGCAATTGAATTAGAAGATAAAAAGAATACAAAGAAGCTTGCAATGCTTTATGAAAAAGCAGGAGATGCGGCTACAGAATTTGGGGATTTACAATCAAGCATTGAATTTTATAACGAAGCAATCAAACTTGATCCCAACGCAAGCTTATATTATAATGTTGCACGACTTTATAAGTCAATGGGAAGATACCCGGATTCTGTTACTCATTTTAAGAAGGCACTTGAGTATGATCCTGAGAATATAGAATCGTTATATGCACTTGCGTATCTTCAAGGCGCACAAGGACAATATGATGAAGCGGAACAGACGTTGCAACAGTGTGAGAGAATTGCTGTCTTGAAGAATGATAATAGTAATCTTAATTATTGCCGTAAGTTGCAGCAACTGGTTAAGAAGAAACAAGATTTACCTTTGCAAACACCGCCACAACGGCTTCTCTCAGAAAAAGAAGTAAAGATCAAATATCTCCTCAATAAATTTGCGAAAAATGCGAAATATGGCGATGTAATTCAATTAAAACCCATTGTTGAAGTTATCGGCCCAATAAATAACGGAATTAAAAGTAATGGTGAAGATAACTACGTTAGTTTTCTGATCTCAAATGGAAGTCCCGATGAGACTGTCGAACTCTCTTTCTCAATGAATCTCAAAAAAGCAAATGTTGAACCTACAAAAGCAGCAATAAACGTAGAACCTGGAGAATTTTCGGAACTAAAATTTAAGGTAAATGCTGAAAAAGCTAAAGTAGACAAAGTCAAAGGACAAGTTAAAATTATGTCTAAAGTATTAACTAAGAAGAAAGGAAGTGCTTGGGACTTCTTCCGAACAATGACCGATATTCTTATTCCTTTCGGTGGTTTGATGGTCGAACTAGTGCGTAAGCCTTTCACAAAACCAGATGCTTCAAAAGAATTCACATTGTCGGTTAATTAAACTACTATCCTGCCTATAAACTCTAATATCCTTAGATACTTGAACCAGAAGATTTAGAAAACTCGCTTCTAAGTAGTGCACGTGCTAGAAGACGTGCCACTCTAAGTGGCTCGGGAACTGCACCTTGAAGAACAAATCGATCGAGAATAACTTGTGCGTCTTTTAATTCCATTCCGTAAACACGAGTATAAATTAAATGCCCAGTATGTAGTTTTATTTCGTCTCGGGGACCATTTTTCTTGTAAATCTTAACACGGTTTTCCCAATCCTCAAAATTGTCTTTGAAATATTTCTCTAATCCTTCTGACTCTTCGTAAGTAACACAAACCAGAGGGATTTTTTCTAATGTTGTAAAGACTTCCTCTAAATCAATTACATTATACCAACTAATTATACATCCTGAAAACATCAAAAGATTGATATCAGTTCTATTTAATTGCCTAAAGAGTCTCAATACACCCTCAGTAGCATCCATTCCTCCGACTGTTAGTGTAGTCATTCCAAATCCGTCAATTAGAAATTGATCGCCTCTCATTACAACTCCAGTTAGCACAGATCGAGAAGCTTCTTTAAAAAAACTTTCTGCAAAGCCTAAAACTCTTAATCCCTTTTTATGCAACCTAAGAGACATAAAACCGCCTTAAATGACAATCTTAAAAGTTTTTTCATTAAATTATTCTAAGTATCGAAATAAATACTTACTGCAT
>JBHLOP010000122.1:0-6039 GCA_048940375.1 Promethearchaeota archaeon
TTACTTCCCTTGAACGAATCTACGGCTTCTCCAATAAATGGGCCGCCTTCTCCTTTTTCAACAAATTTCAAATCTTCGAGTGCAGTGATTTCTTCGATTGTAAAGCAATCATGAACTTCTAGAATATTAATGTCTTTTTGCCCGATTTTGGCCTCTCTAAAGGCTTGTTGGGACGCTATTCTTGTGGCTGCTAAGCCTGTAAAATCCTTGCGGCTAAAGAACGAAAGTGCATCTGAAGCAGCTCCCGCACCTGTAACGTAAACTGGTGTTTCAGTATATTTTTTCGCCATCTCTGGTTTGCATAAAATTATTGATGAAGCGCCATCAGAAACTGGCGAACAATCCAGCAAACGAACAGGATCAGCAATTAAAGGAGATTTCAATACTGATTCAATTTTGATCGGAAAGGGATATTGTGCTTTATCATTATGAATTGCATGTTGATGATTTTTTACAGCAACCATGGCAAGTTGTTCGCGTGTAGTACCATATTCGTACATATGTCGTGCCATAAGTGTCGCATATAAACCTGGAAAGCTATATCCATAAAATCGTTCCCAATCCGAAGCAGCAGCAGCTAAGGCATCAGTAACAATTTCACCACGATCTGTCATCTTTTCAACACCACAGACTGCTACAACATCAAATTTTCCAGATTTAATCCCTAAACATGCATTATAAAGCGCCAGTCCGCCAGACGCACAGGCACCCTCAAGACGGAATATGGGGATATGAGTTCCAAATTGTTGTGCCAATTCACCTGCAACTAACCCTTGATCAACAATTTTCTCTGAAATAAAGTTGCCGATATACATCGACTCAATGTCTTTGAACTCCATGTTACCGTTTGTAGAATTAAGTGATTCAAGAAGTGAATCTAACATTAGATCACTCATTGAGTCTTCCCAGAGTTCTGAAAACCTAGTTCTGCCGCATGAAATAATTGCTGCATAAGCAGAATCCTTTTTTTCTGTCATTTTAATCAATTCACCTTGTTTTCAATTCTAGTTAATGTTTGGAAGCGATTTTGAGTCTTAGGAGTAACCTCAAAATCTGTTTATAAATTCATATTTTTGTTGATTGAACATCATTCATATTTGAAATAAATTTCTATCAAAGATTATAGTTCAAAAATAGTTAAAATAAACGCAAATAGTTAGCATACCTATTTATTTTGATTCTTAATGAGTACCTCAAAACCCCTTTATAAATGTTTATTTATCGAAGCTGAAACATCAGTGATCTTTGAAAAAAATTTTCATTATTTCTTAGGTCGATCATCTAATGTATTATCAAAAGATATTATTGATGAAGCAATCCTTTTTTTAAAATTTTAAAGTGCCAAAAGTCGAGTAAGCTCTTCTAGCTCCAGGATATTGAACAGCATGTGATGCATATCTCAAAGCAAGCCGAACAGCACTTTCTAAATCGTTATTTTCGAGCAATCCTTTGATGAGTCCTGCAGCAAATGCATCTCCCGCGCCAGTAGTGTCTACTACATCTACTTTTTTAGCAGGAAGATTAAATTGTGTCTCACGTTGGTATACTGTACATCCATGTACGCCTTGAGTGATGATAACTGTTGAGCAACCATAGTCTAATAAATCGTTAGCAGTTTTGAGTTTTCCATTTGAGGATGATTCTAATAGTTCCCAACCTTTCTTATTCATAATAAGGAAGTTTGTGTTCTTTAAAATAGGTTCTAATGACTCAACTCCCTGTCTCAAATAAACTGTTGATGGACGATAGACAACCAACTTATTATAATTTTGTCCATAACTAGAAATCACGGCACTCACTTCTCTAAACATATCGCCAATATAAAGACATCTTGCGCTTTTCAATAACCCCCAATCAATTTCTTCAGGAGACTCGATGGATAAAGCAATATCTTCTCCATATGGAGCAATTATCCGTTTTTCTCCGTTTAAATCAACTAAAACAACTGGTTCAGGGGCTTTCTTATTAGAATCTATTTTAAGATTTGAAATATCAACACCTTCACGAATAAACTCTTTGATAAGAAGTAAACTGTTGAAATCTCCTCCTAGTTTTCCTACAAAACTTGTTTGAATTCCAAGCTTGGATAAAGCAACAGACACATTTGCTGCAGAGCCTCCTGGTAATCTATATATCTCATCTGAGATGACTACTTCATCAATATCTGGAAATTCAGATTTGATCAATATATCCATGGCTACAGAACCGAAAACAACGACATCCGGGGCAATTTTTGGTACTTGAATTAATTGAATACTAAGCTGTGCAACTATTTTATGGAAAATATCGTGAAGTTGTTCCAACTCAAATCCTTGCTCAAAGGATAACCGCAAAGCACTGTCTAAGTACATCTGAAATAGGTCTTCAAACGCATTTTTGATCGAATTTCTTGACATTTCATGGCCTGTAAGGAGCAAAGATAGTGTTTTTCCCATCCGTGTAGGTACATAACAGAGCAATCGACGTCCATTGATTTCCCTGTATTCTGATTTTAAAAGTTGCAACATTTCGAAGAGTTTAAGTTTTTGAATGATAGTTTTATTCGAATGACCCTTTTCTTCTGAATCTTCCTTCTTCTTAAGGCGCTCAATTACATCTTTCTGAATTAGGCATACTTCATTTCCTAACTCTCTAAATAATCTGATACCGAGTTCAGAGCCAAAAACATTTTTCAAAATAGAGCTTAGTTCTTTAGAATCAATCGGTAGCAGCAAAATATAGGGAAATACGTTTTCATGGGATATATTTTCGTTCATTTTGCTCATATCCTGTTACCTCCAAATATGCGCGTTAAAAGGCGCACTCCATTGTTCTTAATATATTTTTAGAGTGTTGTGACGCCTTTTTCTACAGAAAGACGAAAGATTTTAAATAGATGAATATAGACTATATTCGAGTGTTTATAGTGAAACATTAGTGTTACTTAGGACACTTGAAGTGTTAATTGTTACATAAATCCGATTATTTAAAGTTTTGGTGGGATCATCAATAAAAAGATCAAGAGAATTTATTCCAAGGGATGCCCAATCATGGGCACTAGTCGCAATCCTTGCAGCGCTTCATATCGTTTTGTCAGTCATTCCTATTTTCCCATTCGTTACACCATTTGGAGCCGGCTCTATCGCGGCGGCAGCAATAACTGTACCACTATTTGGAATTTTACTTGGTCCCATCTTAGGTCCTATAGCAGCGTTAATCGGTGGTATAATTGGTAGTTTTTTGAATCCTGGTGCTAGCGCACTTTTTCTCGGTTTTGGTTTTCTGCCAGGAGTCGTTGGTGCCCTTGTTGCGGGCTTATTAGCGCAAAAACGATTATACCCATTTTCAGCTTACTTAGCAACGGTAATTTATGCTGTTTTAGTCCTTGGATTTCTGTTTTTTCCGCCAAACAAGCCATTCATTTCATTTCTCATATTTCTCTGGTTTCATCTAATTATTTTGTGTGCCCTTGCTGTAACTGTTCTCTTACCCCCAATTCGTAAAAGAGTGTTAGAGAGTGAGATACCCTGGGTAAGAGTGTTTTTCATTGCTTTATGTGGCACAATGAGCGATCAAATGACTGGCAGTTTTTTCTTCCAGGCGGTAAGTGCTCCAATTATCTTTGGTGGCTATCTTCCCGCTGAGATATGGCTTATTATTGCCGTCCTTTATCCGATTGAACGTATAATTATTACAATAGCTGCTACCATAATAGGTGTCGTAGTAATACGTGCCCTTAAAGACATTGGTTTTGCAATTGCTCAATAATTCATAATTCATTTCATTAATAACTTAAAAGAGAGCGAATAATAATTGAATTCGGTCACAGCAATTGAAGGTTACTTTGTTGAATCAAAAGAATCTTTAATTTTCGATGTAAAAGGTGTCTTACATCCCACAGACTGTATCATTGCATTTGTCAGATATTATCCATCGCCAAAAGGAACACGAATAAGAAATGGTATTAAATATTTGAAAGTTTACAAACTTAATGATCGATTTGAGTTTTTAAAAAAACATTACCCACATTATCTCTTCCCAGATCGTTATAATGGCTATTTTCTTCAATGCGTACCTCATAAGGATATACAAAGGATCTACAACCCTACTGAAACGGTACAACGTCTTTTAACCAAACACACTCTTTCTAATCTAGAAAAAGAAAGTATGTTATTTGTCAAGACTCTTAGCGAAGGAACACCAAAAAATTCTATAGGAATCTCTGGTTCTTTGATGGTTGGACTGCATACACCGAAATCCGACATTGATATCATCGTCTATGGTAAGAATGCATCATATCAAGCTCACGAGTATTTCAAGCTCTTGATGGATAGAAGAAAGCATGGCGTAAGACCTATGTCAATAACTGAGCTGAAAGAACTCTATAAGTTTCGGCAACCTAATTTAGATTTTTCAACATTCGCGCGTTTAGAAAAGAGAAAAAATATCTCATGTATGTATAACAATCGAGAAATCTTTATGCGATTTGTAAAAGACCCAAATGAAATTAAAGAGAAATTTGAGGATTATAAGTATAAAAAAGTCGGTTATGCAACATTAAAAGCTAAAATCGTCGATGATTCGGAAGCTATCTTTACACCATGCAGATATTTACTGGAAAATACGAAAATAATTAATGGAGTGCAAGTAGAGGATTTACGGGAAATTATTTCGTTTAGAGGACGATTCTGTGAACAGGCTAAAAAAGGAGAAATTATTGTTGCCCGGGGAAAAATTGAAAAAGTGACACGAAAAGATGGATCTAAATGGTATCAGATGGTGCTGGGTGAACGAAGAGAGGATTTATTTCTTCCACTCCTTGAACATAGCCTTAAACCTGTCGGTGTAATTTCATGAATGTAATTCCTAGACGGGGATATATTGCGGACAGAGATTTTATTCGGACAAAAGAAGGTTTCTTTTGGGTAGTAGTAGGCTATATCCATCCTCAAGATCGCATTATTGCCTATCTCAAATATATTCCCAGCAATAATTCTGGAAAATGGAAAAACGGTATGATTTCCCTCAAAAGGGTGCTTCCTTATTATTCTGCAACAACCGTTGGGAATACATTTGAGTTTTTGCGACTACATTATCCTGAATATCTCTTCTTTTGTCCAGTAAATCAGATAGAGATGTCTACAGTGCCTCTTGACAAAATTGAAAAGTATTATATCCCCGAGGAAAAATTTCAAAATCTATTAAAGGAGGACTCAAAAGATAGTTTGCAAAAAAAAGCAGTAGATTTAATCACACAACTATCTAAACGAAGTGGTGTTCCTTTAACATCATTTGGAATTATCGGTTCAATTCTTCTTGATATTCATAACCCTGCCTTTTCTGATATTGATGTTACTGTATATGGATCAAAGAAAGCACATATGGTAAAAAATAAATTACTAGAACTAACGAAAGAAGATGATCCTTTTTCAAAAATGTCAAATGAGTTTTTAAAAAATTGGTGCGAATCAAGAGCGCAAGTACTTCCATTAGATGCGAACGAATTAGAAAAAATCTTCTTTAGAAGATGGAATATTGGCACATTTAAGAAAACCCGCTATTCTATCCATCCTGTAAGAACCAAAGAAGAACTTCGTGAACAATACGGGGACGTAAAATATGAACCATACGGATTTGTTAAGATTAAAGCACGTATTACAGACAATTCAGAGGCGATATATCTTCCATGCAAATATAGACTATCAAATGTAGAAATACTTGAAGGGTCAAAGAATTTAGAAGGAGACATAACAATAGAAGAACTTGTTTCATATGAGGGATTGTATTGCGACCTCGCAGAAAAAAACGAAAACGTTCTAGCTTTTGGTAAACTAGAGAAAGTGATTTACAGAAATAGAGAAACTTTCAGGGTTTTGATTGGCTCAATAGATGCACATTCAAAAGATTATATAATTCCTCTTATTTAATTCATCAAAAGAAAGAAGCCCGATCATCTGAATTTTGAGAGTATTTACCACACAAACACCAAAAGACTTTTCATTAGGTTTGAAAAAATTTTCATTAGGACTTACCATTTCTAATTTTAAGCTTATAATGGCT
>JBHLOP010000123.1:0-6031 GCA_048940375.1 Promethearchaeota archaeon
TGGGGTCCCTCAATGGGAGGAAAGACTACATCTGTTTTTTGGCTTAGCAAAAATGACCCTGAATTAATAAAAGGTGATTTACAATCCATTGCTGATCCAACAGGGCGTACTTTATTCTTTGACAGAGCAGTCGCTGGCGTCGGCAAAATTACCTTTCAGGTATACACTGTGGCGGGACAGAAAAGGCATAAGGGGCAAAGAAAAGTCATTCTCCAAGGTGCGGATGGAATAATTTTCGTCTGGGACGCACAAAGAGAATTTTGGGATGAGAACCTCTGGTCAGTAAATGAACTGAAAGATTTTCTTATCCATGAAGAAAATGGATCTAAAACACCAGTTATAATTATGGTTAATAAACGAGATTTGCCAAATACTGTATCTAAAGATGACGTTCGCGATGTTTTTGAGAACAATGGATTGTCTGAATACGCCCTGATTTATGAAAGCATCGCCACCGATGGGCTTAATGTAAAACGAGCATTCGTACAGTGCGCAAGAGAAATTGTAATACGTTACTATGAATCAATTAAGCAAGCTTAGTCAAAAAAAGGAAAAGAAAAAAACTAAAACCGAGTTAATAGATTCTTCCGAACATTTTCATTCGATTTCCAATTTCTTTCCTTTTGCTTCTTCGGTTTTAATCAAAATAACTTTTAAAACACCATTCTTATATGAAGCCGCCGATTCCTCAGGCTTTGTATTCTTTGGAAGAAGAATTTCACGGTAAACTGACTTCCTAGATCTTTCTCGTCTATGGTAACCTTTTTCTTCCTCTTCTTTTTCTGTTTCAGATTCCGCTTGGATTCTTAGTCGATCTCCAGTTATTTCTAAGTCAATATTCTCTTTCTCAAATCCAGGAATATCTGCCTTAACAATTATTTCGTTTTCAGTCTCCTGAATGTCGATTGGAGGAGTTCGATATTCCATTATCTCAGAAAAACCAGGACCGAAGCCTCCCATAAAATCCTGGTACATATCCTCTAGTTCTGTCCTAAATCGTCTGATAATATCAAATGGATCCCTCGGAATTAAATCTCGCCTTTTTCGTCTTCTTTCAATAGACATATCCTATATACCTCCTGAATCCTTAAGCGATAAGTACATCTGAAAAGATGACTTTATCACTAAGTTCATAGTCTCTCCTACAAATTGACATTTTCCTAGAGAAGGAAAAGATTCATTATTCAAAATAATATTATATACATTACATTAAAAACATTATGTGCGTTAAAACGCTTAGATAGAAGCTAATAATTATTAACATCTATTTTTGAAAAATTAGTTTTTCAAATAATGTAAAGACTGTCTTACTATAATGACTAAATCACAACGTAGACAGCAACAACTTTGAGACAAGTTCGGCTAATTTAGTTCTATGCTCATAGTCGCCAAGATTTATTGTCGTCACAATTACCTCCATACCCATCTCTTCTAGTTGCGCCTTATATTTTTCATCGGATTTATCAATAATTAGTGTGTCGATAAGTCCTGGATATCTTTCAACAATTTCAATTAGCGAAGTCCCTTGCCCTAGAGCCTCTTCTATAATTCTTTTGATCGGTTCCTCCATCGGTCCATCGCCTATAGCAGGACTAATCGCAAGGACATTACAACTCGCAGTTTCTAATGCGTGCTTTATTTCATTAAAGGCTAGCATCGGCTCAATATATATTGGAGGACTGCTAGGCCCAATTATTATTGTATCACAGCGAGATAAAGCTTCACCTACATTTGGACTAACTTTTGCTTTATTGATCCCATTGAGTTCAATCTTTTTCACTTCTTTAATAAGACCCTGATTCTCTTTATTTCGGTATTCTACGAATGGTAACGCCCCTTTATCTGTTACAACTTTGAATGTGACTTTATCATCAGTAAGTGGAATAATTTGTGCCGTAATGCCAAGTTTCTGTGCGATTATTTCAATAGCTTCCGAAAAAGACTTCCCTTGACTCATAAGATGATTACGAAAGACAACCTGTGCAATAAGGGTATCTCCAAACCTAAACCACAAATTCTCTTCATTTTCCTCTAAATACGACAACGAATTCATGAAACTGTAAGTGTCTCCTTGAATCGTTTTCCAATACCTAATATCTAACTTTCCAGCTAAAAGAAACATTAAATACTCAAGATTTGGGTGAATTTCTAATCCAAAAACCTCTACAGTATTAAGGGTATTCGCAATAATTGAAAAATTTTCTTGGTCAATGATTCTCAAAAGTCCCTCCAAGAATTGCGCCGTCCGTGAGCCTCCATATAGAAGAGTTATCACAAAGATTAACCTCCCATTGACCGATTTTCAAATGAACTATGCGAATGGATTTATAATTGATTAAAAATCGAGAATTGGTGTACTATCAGATAGATGGTTCTAACCTATTGTCTTCAGATATAAGGTTAATGGTTTCAGGCTCTCATGTGACTATTATTCTTCATAGAAAGTCGAGCTGCTGTGCAATTTCAGTTAAATATCACTCATATAGAAACTGAGCCTAACTTATGAGCAACTACAGCTCCAAAAACTCAGATTATAAAAAAAGAATGAGAAATTAGTATTTCCTTACTTGACTTTTCTTGACAATCTTCTGGCAATTATAGACAAGATAATCGCTAATCCTCTTAGCGAGAATAACATGAGAAATATCGCCAAAACAAGAACTCCTAAGATTGCAGCTACTATTAGGAAAAATATGAGGCTTATCAACCCAGCTCCAATGCCTATTCCGATTAAGAATCTTCCAAGGACAACTCGTTTAAATAGCCAAATTAATAATCCACCAGCTATGACCGTCAGACCACCAGCTGCCGCAAGGAAAAATAAGATCAAAAAAACAATTACTACAAGAATTACGACAATTGGTGGGGGAGGTCCTCCAAAGACGGCCACGAGAATTATTGCAACAATCTGAAAAACAATTACATATGTACCAAAGCCTGCAAGACCTGATATATTAGTAAGTAAAGCTAAAATTCCTGCAATAATTGCAATTAATCCCGGTACTACACTCTTCATAACAATAACCTCTATTCAGCGCTTTTCTTTATTTAATTTTTGATTTCTGTACTTTAAAGAGTAACATCGAATAATGATAAAAAAATAGGAAAGGATAGTACTGTTACTCGATTCTTCTACATAATTGTCTCGCAATAATCGATAAGACTATCGCTGCACCTTTTAGCGTAATTATTACGGCAACTAAACCGAGTATTGCAGCAATTGCAGCTCCACCAACAGCAGCTATGACTATACTAACGATAATTCCGATAAGAGACATGCCTATGCCAAGCCCGATTAAGAACTTCCCAAGTCCGATCTTGTATGCTAAGATTAAAATTCCACCAATGATCACGGTTATCCCGCCCAATGAAGCTAAGAAATCTAAAATCGCTAGAACCCATCCAAGCACCACCGCTGATGCTGGTGCTAAATCGGCAGCTATAGCAAAGACTGTTGCATAAAAACCAGCAGAACCTACTATTCCTGCAATTATTCCGATAATGCCTGCGATTATCGCGAGGAATCCTGGAACATTGGATTTCACAAAATACCTCCAAAAATTGCATAAATTTTCTTTTATTCTGTTTTTAGTGTACTATAAGAAATCATACATGAACTTAGTAAAAAGTGATGCGGTATGATCAAAATCGACTATATTTTTTCTTTACTGATGGGAACTACAAGTGCAACTATAGCACAAATGAATGCAATTCCAGTTAGTGTGGTTAATAAAACAACAATACTCACTAATGCGGTAATAAATGAGCCTCCGATCGCTACTAACACTACTTCAAAAATTGCACTCATTGCTTCGAACCCAATTCCCATACCAATACAAAATCGACCTATAAAGAATCGATTTGCTAGAATTAGCAGGCCGCCAAGGATTACAATGGCGCCTCCAAGAGCAGCGAAGATAGTCAAAATGAAAAGAATCAGTTCTAGTATGGAAGCATACTCAGCAGGAGCATAATCAGTCGCAAGCGTAAGGAGTGGGCCATATAAACCGATAGATCCTGTAAGACCCGCAAGGAGGGCAATTATACCTGCAATAACAGCTAAGACGCAATGAACCTTCTTTGTAACCATTACTATTTCCTCTTTTGAATTTCGGTATCATACTTCTTATTTTTTGCGTTCTTTCATAATTTACAAAAAACTTGAGAAAAACGTTAGAATTCATTTTTGCTTGTATATAGATTTATAGAGATAAAGGCCTACTATTGAGACTCTACGTTTATTATAGAAGCCATTCGAAAGAGTTATCAATATATGAAGTAATTTATTTAATAGGCTGCTTCAACAACTCTTGTGATTTCTGGAAGATTATTTCAGGATCCATCTTAATTCAAGTATCTAAAAGGAAGCAATTATTGGTTAAAATGAGGAGATCAAAGTCTATTTTGTCGTTTAGGTAATTATAGATTATTTAGTTTCTGATACTGTCATTAATAATATAAAGAGGTAGATATACCACTACACGTCTAAACAAAACACAAGAAAATGATATCTGAATATAAGAACGGAAAGAGAGTCAATGCAACAGTTTGATGTTTATATTTTGCTCCTTGGCGGTATAATCATCATTGGAGGCTTTGCAGCTGGCAAAATCTTCCAAAAAATAAAGATTCCACGTGTTTTAGGATTTATTGTTATTGGCTTGATTCTTGGAGAATCTGTTTTCGCGATCCTCCATGCAGACATACTTGAGAATCTACAGCCACTCGTCGATTTAGCTTTAGGGTTTATAGGATTCACTGTGGGAACAGAACTTGACGCAGGAAAGATCATCAAAGGAAGTAAAAAACTCTTCATCATTCTTATTTGTGAAGCATTTGGCACGTTCCTGCTTGTAACATTACTGGTTTTTGCTTGGAGCACAAATCTTTATCTAGCCCTTATATTTGGGGCTTTAGCTTCTGCGACAGCTCCCGCTGCAACAATCGAGGTGATCAAAGAATGTTGTGCAAAAGGCGACCTGACTCAAACTATTATTTTTGTTATGGCTTTAGATAATGTATTAGCAGTATTATTATTTAGTTTCATCTTTTCATATGTAAAATCTTCACTGAGAGGAGACATAATATCGCTTATATCTCTGATCCTACAGCCATTATTTGAAATTGCTATCGCTGTTTCGATTGGCGTTGGATTAGGAATGATTTTAACTTATCTCGAGCTGCAGTTTACGGAAGAAATCGAATTGATTATTCTCACTTTGGGTTCGGTCGTTTTGTGTGCTGGTTTAGCCGAAACATTTGGTTTTTCAAGTATTTTGACAAATATGGCTCTTGGAGTTACAATGGCTAATTTTAAAGGAAGTTCCATTAAACCAATTGAGGAGAAACTTGAAGTTTTTATTGTTCCGATTTTGATAAGTTTTTTTGTGCTCACTGGAGCGCACTTGAGTTTCAGTGTTCTGCTTGAGGTGGGAATTATTACTGCTCTTTATATAATCGGAAGAACTGGAGGGAAAATATTTGGAAGTTTCGGTGGTGCACTTCTAGCAAAAATGGATACAAAAATCTCAACAAATCTAGGCTTTGGCCTACTTGCACAAGCTGGTGTTGCTTTAGGATTAGCATATATCGCAATAACCGAATTAACGCCAATAGGACCAAATGAAGCAATCATGGGACTCCTTATTTTTAATGTTATCACGGCAGCAGTTCTTGTAATGGAATTTATGGGACCATTAGGCGTTAAATATGCTGTTCACAGATCAGGAGAGGCAAAAAGCAAACAGAATGGTGTCAATAATTCAAATATTGAAATGAAGTCTACAGCTGAAGTCTTAAGCGGTGATGAAATAATTCAGCTCTCAAAAGAAGAAAATCGTATTTAACGAAACTCTTCTGGAATATGTCGCACTTGCAATGCGAGATAAGAGTAGTTTTCATGTTTCAATCTCCTCCCACATCTCCTGATCTAACATAACTTCTTTAGCGCTATATAGAGAAAATTTAACACCAAGAGGGCCAAATAAATCCGTTACGAGTACTGAGGCAGTAATTACATTAAATATAAGCA